>NZ_CAXAPN010000015.1:0-139519 GCF_963971015.1 Pseudomonas sp. RA_15y_Pfl2_54 | reverse complement strand
GAAGCAGCATCTTAAGTAATGCGGCTCTGCGTTCAGGTGAATAGTACGGCACGACCAGTCTCTTTCCGCCCCCGATATGCTTTTTTTGGAAAAACCGGAGAGGCGACAACTATCCTGACACCGGGGGGTTATGCCCGAACACAAAATTTTTGGCAGTCTCTCTTTCGTGGGATCCGAGACGCAATGAGGATTCCGATAAACACCAACGTTTAAAAAGACATCTCCAGACACTCTCTCAGGCTACACATCCTTGCGTAATTGCCTACAGCTACGCCAGAATCCGCCGGCTTGTGCGCCTTGGGGGCGGGTTCTATTGTGGTGCGGTCGCTGACGAATCAGCGATCGGGTTTCGCAGCCCGGATCAATCAAGGCGCACAGCGCTCCCAATCTCGTTGCCATTTTCGGCAATGGTGCTTTATGGCGGCTGTGCGCGGGATACCTTCGGGTATGCCGGGTGCCTTGATTCCCGGTCTGCGAACCTGCGTACAGCTGCCACCTCCCTTCGTTTCGCAGCGAAATGTGGCGGCTCCAATAATCAAGGAGCTTCACCATGATCAAACCAACACCCAACCCGCCCGAAACCGACTCGGTTTCCCCCTACGAATCCCTCGACTCAAAAAAACTCCACGAAGCCGCCGACCGTGCGCTCGACCATTACCTCTGTCCGCCCGGCTCCACGCCGCCGCCACGTAAAAACCGTGGGATGTATGCCGTGACGGCGGACAACAAAAATGAAGAACTGCTGCTCGATGCCAGTGAAACACTCGCTTCGGCCCAAACCATCGCCCAGAACGTCGCCAGTCTGTTGCCGGCATCGCAGCGTCGGGCGTTGTTGGGGATTGCGCAGTTGATCATGCTCGGGGAGCTGGCGGTGAATCGGGCGTTGGATAATCTGCAAGTGCCGGGGTGATGCGCGTATCGGGATCACCTGCTGATTGATTGGGTGTCCGTTCTGGCGCCTTCGCGGGCAAGCCCGCTCCCACGGGGTTTTATGCTGATTGCAGATGTTGTGTACGACGCTGAAAGCTGTGGGCGCGGGTCGGGTGCTGTCCTGCGCCGTTTTCGTGTGGTTTTTTAGGCGCCTTATTTGAACATGTGCCGGGAAACCTCAATGAGGCTGACACCGTTCTGCGACTAAACATTAGGTGGCAGCTATACGCAGGTTAGTCGACCGGCATCCCAAGCTTTACCGGCGCGCTCGAAAGCGCCCTGCGCACAGCCGCCATTGAGTGCAGGCATGGAAATACCCGACTGAATAACAGCTTGCGAACTTGAGATAACACCGAGCGACTAAACCCGATCACTGACCCTTAAGTGACGCGAACCAAATTACTGGCGACCCCCAAGCCGCACAAGCCGGCGGATTCTGGCGTAGTTGTAGGCAAAGGCGCAGGCGCTGTAGCCTCATGGCTGATGCCAAAATGATGCTGTGTTTTACCGGGCCTGCTCGCGATGCGGCCTTCAAAATTCACTCAAGAACTGACCTTCACCTCACGCCCAAACCGCTCCCGATACACCGACGGCGGCACCCCGACCACGCCACGAAACGCCACCCGGAAACTCTCCACCGACCGATAACCACAGCGTTCGGCAATCTGTTCGGTGTGCTGATCGGTGCTTTCCAGCAACTCTCGCGCCCGGGCCAGGCGTTCATGCTGCAACCACGCTTTGGGCGTCTGACCGCTGGCCTCGCTGAAGCGCCGCAAAAAAGTGCGCTCACTCATCGCCGCTTCACTGGCCAGATCGCGCACCTCCAGCGGTTCATGCAAGCGCTCGCGCGCCCACTGCATCACCCGCGACAGGTCATTGCGCGGCGTCGCGCTCACCGGGGTTGGAATGAACTGCGCCTGCCCGCCGGTACGCTGCGGCGACATCACCAGGCGTCGCGCCACTGAGTTGGCGACTTGAGTGCCGCAGTCCCGCGCCACCAGGTGCAGGCAGGCGTCGATGCCGGCTGCGCTGCCTGCCGAGGTAATCAACTGGCCGGCGTCGACGTAGAGCACATCCGGATCAACCGCAATCGCCGGATAGCGTTGCGCCAATTCCGTGGTGTAACGCCAATGAGTGGTGGCGCCGTGGCCGTCGAGCAGGCCGGTGGCTGCCAGGACAAATACCCCGGAACAAATCGACAACAAGCGAGCGCCACGCTCATGGGCTTGCCGTAACGCATCGATCAAGGCTGGAGGCACCGCCGCATTCCGGTCGCGCCAGCCGGGAATGATGATGGTGCGGGCCTCGGCCAGCAGTTCCAGACCGCCGTCGGCCAACACCTGAATCCCGCCCATGGCGCGCATCGGCCCTTGATCGACCGCAGCAATCGCATGCTCGTACCAAGGAAAATCGAACTCCGGCCGGGCCAGACCGAAGATCTCCACGGCGATGCCGAACTCGAAAGTGCAGAGGCCGTCGTAGGCCAGAATCGCGACCAGACCTGGTGATGTTGGCATTTGGCGGAAAATTCCCGATGAGTGTCTTGTCCGCCACTGTAGCGGCAGGCTGCGGCTCGATAAAGTCTGTTCATACCCGATCAGATGAAGGAGCAATACCCGATGCCCAGCCTTGTTCGCGAAATTCCTGCCGCTCCCTCGGCGATTGCCCTGATGCATTTCAGCAACCGTCTGACCTTCGAAACCGATTGTTCCGACGTATTCAGCAGCCAAGAGGCCGGTGAGGTCGACTTTGTGTTGGTCGATGTGCGTGGACCGCTGGCTTTCGAGCGTGGCCATGTGCCGGGCGCGATCAATATGCCGGGGCGTTTGCTGACGGCTGAAGGTTTGGCGAGTTACTCGAAAAACACGCTGTTCGTGGTCTATTGCGCGGGCCCACATTGCAACGGCGCCAACAAGGTAGCGGTGAAACTGGCGGCGCTGGGTTACCCGGTCAAGGAAATGATCGGCGGCGTGACCGGGTGGCTGGATGAGGGTTTTTCGCTCAGTGATTCGTCTGTTGCCGCAGTGTCACTCGGTTGCGAATGCTGACGCTTTTCAAGGTTTATTGAACGAAAGCAGCGCTTGTCCTACAGCCTTTGCACCACGACGGCGCACCTGTTGACCCCGGTCAGCCGGTGCGCCGATCTTCTGTAAGTATTTGTCGCTTAAAAACAATTTGCCCTGTGCGCGCCGCCATAGACTGCCGGCCACTTCGGTTTTTTGCCGTTAACTGGCCATGACCGAACGTTGAATCGAAGCTGCCAATAAAAGCCTCCGCACACAGGAGTTATAAATGAAGAAGCTAGTGATGTTTGGTGCCCTGGCACTGTCGATGTTGTCCCTGACCGCTGTGGCCGAAGACGCCAAGCCGATCCGCATCGGTATCGAAGCCGGTTACCCGCCATTCTCGATGAAAACCCCTGACGGCAAACTCGCCGGCTTCGACGTGGATATCGGCGATGCGCTGTGTGAGCAGATGAAAGTCAAATGTACCTGGGTCGAGCAGGAATTCGACGGCCTGATCCCGGCGCTGAAAGTGAAAAAAATCGACGCGATCCTGTCCTCGATGACCATCACTGACGATCGCAAGAAAAACGTCGATTTCACCATCAAGTACTACCACACGCCTGCACGTTTCGTGATGAAGGAAGGTTCGGGTGTCGAAGACCCGCTGACCGAACTCAAAGGCAAAAAAGTCGGCGTACTGCGTGCCAGTACCCACGACCGCTACGCCACCGAAGTGCTGGTCCCGGCCGGGATTGATCTGGTGCGCTACGGCTCGCAGCAGGAAGCCAACCTCGATATGGTCTCCGGTCGCCTCGACGCGATGCTGGCCGACTCGGTCAACCTGAGCGACGGTTTCCTGAAAACCGACGCCGGCAAAGGCTTTGAATTCGTCGGCCCGACCTATGAAGACGCCAAATACTTTGGCGGCGGCGCCGGTATTGCAGTGCGCAAGGGCGATACCGCGCTGGCTGAGCAATTCAACAAGGCAATCACCGAAATCCGCGCCAACGGCAAGTACAAGCAAGTGCAGGACAAGTACTTCGACTTTGACGTGTACGGCCATTAATACGCTGTAGAAAAAGTGGCCCCGTTAACGCGGTGGCCACTTTTTTTACGCTCTGATCAACACGAGAACGTTGTGGGAGCGGGCTTGCTCCCACAGGGGATCTCAGTGATCCGTTACTCAGGAGTTACCCATGCAACGCATCGACCATGTTCTGCCCTGGAGCCACCTGGGCAGCGAACGTTCCCTCAGCGTGTTTCGTTACGGCGCCGGCACCCGCAAGGTTTACATTCAGGCCAGCCTGCACGCCGATGAACTGCCAGGCATGCGCACCGCGTGGGAGCTCAAACAACGTCTGAATGAACTCGAAGCCCAAGGCCGTTTGCAAGGTGTGGTTGAGCTGGTGCCGGTGGCCAACCCGATCGGCCTGGATCAACACCTGCAAGGCGCGCACATGGGCCGTTTCGAACTGGGCAGCGGCAAGAATTTCAACCGTGCCTTCGTCGAACTCAGCGCCCCGGTGGCGGCGTTGATCGGTGATCAATTGGGCGCCGATGCTGACGCCAACATCGCGCTGATTCGCCAAGCCATGGGCCAGGTTTTCGATGACCTGCCGGCACCGGCCTCGCCACTGGAAGCGCTGCACCGTTTGTTGTTGCGCCATGCCTGTGATGCCGACATCACCCTCGACCTGCATTGCGATTTCGAAGCCTCGATTCACCTCTACGCGCTGCCGCAACACTGGCCGCAGTGGCAATCGCTGGCGGCGCGGTTGAAGGCTGGCGTGGCGTTGCTGTGTGAGGACTCTGGCGGCAGCTCGTTCGATGAGTCCTGCTCGACGCCGTGGCTGCGCCTGGCGCGGGCGTTCCCCGACGCGGCGATTCCACCGGCCAACCTCGCGACAACGCTGGAGCTGGGCAGCATGGGCGATACGCGTGTCGATCAGGCTCAGGCCAATTGCGAGGCGATTCTCGGGTTTCTCGCCGAGCAAGGGTTCATCAGCGGCGAATGGCCGGCAGCGCCGAAAGAGTGCTGTGAGGGGATGCCGTTCGAAGGCACCGAATATTTGTTCGCGCCGCACCATGGTGTGGTGAGTTTCCTGCGCAATGCGGGCGAGTGGGTAGAGAAGGGCGATGCGTTGTTTGAGGTGGTTGATCCCCTTCAGGATCGCGTGACCACGATCCACGCCGGCACCAGCGGGGTGTTGTTTGCGATTGATCGTGGGCGCTATACCGAGCCGGGTATCTGGCAGGCGAAAGTGGCGGGGCGGGTGCCGTTTCGCACGGGCAAACTGACGAACGACTGACAGATTTTTGCTGTGTTCAGAGGCTCCTTCGCGGGCAAGCCCGCTCCCACGGGTTTTGTGAACGGCACAGATTATTGTGTGTGGCTTGCCAGCGAAGGCGGCATCAGCAATCCCCGTCATTTGGATCCTCGTTTCAGGGTGTTAGGCTCACCCCAAACCCTGCACCCAGTGGAGGAAAACGTATGTTGAAGGTGTTTGCTCTGTTGACCCTGCTGGCGTCCAGCGCTGTTCAAGCTCAAACCACCCTGCAAAGCGATCTGCCGCTCAAGTACATCGAACAGGTTCACCCAGACGCCGATCCGCGTCCGCTGGTGATTTTCCTGCACGGCTACGGCAGTAACGAGGCCGATCTGATCGGCATGAAATTCCAGCTGCCGGCGCAGTACAACTACCTCTCCGTGCAGGCTCCGTTGGCGTTGGGTGAAGGGCGATTCCAGTGGTTTCGCAAAAAAGGCGAAGGCGCCTACAACGGCGAGACTGATGATCTGAAGGTCAGCGGTCAGAAGCTGAGGGACTTTGTCGCGCAAGCGGCGAAGAAATATCACACCACGTCGGACAAGGTGTACCTGATCGGTTTCAGTCAGGGCGCCATGATGACCTACGAGGTGGGGCTGCGCCCACCCGTGGCCGTGGGCGGCATCGCGGCGTTGAGCGGGCGTTTATTGCCGGTGTTGAAAGCCGAACTCAAGCCTGAACAACAACCGCTGCCGCTGAGCATCTTCATCGGCCATGGCACCGCCGATGATCGCGTGCCGTATCGCGACGGCACTGGCGCCAACGAACGGCTACACAAGCTCAAATACACACCGCAGTTTCACGCTTATCCCGGGGTCGGCCACAGCATCAGCGCGGCCGAGTTGCGGGATCTGAATGGCTGGTTGCAGCAACTCAATCCTTGAGGATGGTTTTCACCAGTGCATCGTGACCTTGCTTGTCGCTGACCCGCGAGATCACCTGGACCAGTGCCATCTTCGTACCGGAACCGGCCATCAACGTGGTGTTGAGCGTCTGGCCGCCGCCCTGGGTGGCGGTGCTGTCGACCTGACGCAGGCCCAGCCCTGTGCCTTTGCGGGTCAGGCTTTTTTCGCTGAGTTTGTTGAAGTCAGGCAAGGCTTTGCGCTGGGCGTCGATGAAGTCAGAGACGCTACCGTCGAGGAACTCGCTGTCGTTGTCCTTGACGTTGTTGCCTTCGGGAATCTGGTTTTCGGCGGCGATGACCACGGTTTTAGTCGCCTGGTTGGTGTACATGGTGCCCTTGGCGCCGGTCGGGCTAGCGGGTAGCGGGTCGGCAACGAAGCCTTTGGGCAGCACGAAGGTGAACTTGCCACCCAGCATCGAGACCTTCTCGGTGGCGGCTTTTTCCTTGGGCTTGGCCGCTTGAGCGTTGATGGCGCCTAGACCGGCGACAGCCGCGACTAACAGGACGACGGCTTTTTTGCTCAGCAATGACATGGGAATCTCCGGTGAATGGTCGCGCGAGGCGGGCGATCATCCCACGGAGCATGCCGGGCATTCCAGCGCGATTCGTCTGACGGGTTATTGCGTCTGTTGCCTGGGGGCGGGGCGGGCCAATAGCCGCCTGGTGACGCCCAGCATCGCCACCGACACCGCCACTCCCAAGGCAAATCCACCAAGGCCCAGGGTCGGCAATGTCAGTGCCGAGACCAGACAAAACGCCGAGAACGAATACATTCCCGTCGCGGTCGCCCGTAGCAGTGCGGCGGTAAATTCAGGGCCGCGGGTTTGCTGGGAAAACACCGCCATCACACTGCCAAGCACCGGGAACACCGCAAGCAGGCCGCTCCAGCGTTCGCCGACGGTGCTTGCGAGCATGGTCACCACCAGCGTCAGCGCAGCGCCGGCGATCATCCGCCAGATCAATCTGTCCGACTTCGGAACCGGACTGCTGAGCGGCGGCTGCACGTTGGGAAACAGATAGGGCGCCGCCAGTAGGGCAACCGCCGCCGCCAGCACCGAAAACGGCAGAGACGCGGGAATCCGTGACAGTACCAGTGCCAGCAAAGCCCAGACCGCCAGGGACATGCTCAACGCCCAAGCCCAGTTGGCCCGTTGCGCGACCTGCGCGTAGGTGATGCAGAACGCAATCATCGCGAACATCGCTGACAACGCGGCCACCGCTGATTGCGCGGCAAACGGCGCGCCCTGTTCGATGGCGAGGAAAAACAGGATCGGCCCAACGACCACCGGCAACCCCGACAGCCACCCGGCCACGCTTGGCCCCCAGTGTTTACCCGCCAAAGATATCAGCAGCAGAAAACCGGGAATCAACAGCAACTTGAGGATCAGCACGCAGGTGTCTCCGTCGGGTGAGAGGCGGTCACGGTAGCATCGCTGTCAACGGATTGCCGCATATGTGAGGCTTTGTTGTATACAAAATGCCGAAGGCATACAGGCTATGCTTTGTCTATCAGGGTTTACCGGAGTCGATGACGTGATGAGCAGAACACAGAATGTCTGGCGTGGGTGCTGCGCCATCGGCTTGTGGGCCTTGCTGGTGGCGCCTGCCTGGGCCAACTGGCAGGACGAAGTGCCCGGCGCCAGAATCATCGGCACCGGCGATTTCAGTGTGTTCGGTTTCGACGTTTATAACGCGCGGCTGTGGAGCGCCGCCCAGCCGCTGGCGGAGGGGCAGCCCTTTGCGCTGGAGTTGATCTACCTGCGCAGGATTTCTCGCGACGATCTGGTCGAGGCCAGTGTGGATGAAATCAAACGTCTGGCGGGTTCTTCGATCAGCCCGGCGCAACTGGCCGTCTGGCAGACGCAAATGCAGCAGGCGTTCGTCGACGTCCGTGCAGGCACCCGCATCACCGGGGTTTATTTGCCGGGGCAGGGGGCGCGGTTTTTTGTTGGCCAACAGTTGCAGCACGAAATCGACGACCCACAGTTCGCCCGCGCATTTTTTGATATCTGGTTGAGTCCACGTACACGCAGTCCCGAATTGCGTCAGCAACTACTGGGTGTGGCCGGATCTTGAGCTTTCATCACAGGGGGCGAAACGTCTAAGCTGCGTCTTTCGACTTGTTTCTGGATGTGTGCGTGAAATTCAGCTTGCCCAAAATCGCCACCGCGCCGTTTTGCCCGCCGGAAGTGGCTGGCAGTGTTGCGGTAGATCCCAATGCTTCGTTTTTCAAGCGCGTGCTGCGCTTCGCCGGCCCTGGCTTGCTGGTGTCGATCGGCTATATGGATCCGGGCAACTGGGCGACGGCGATCGAGGCGGGTTCGCGGTTTGGCTACAGCCTGCTGTTTGTCGTGCTGCTGGCGAGTCTGGCTGGCATGGTCGTGCAATGCCTGTGTTCGCGCCTGGGCATCGCCACCGGCCGCGATCTGGCGCAATTGTCCCGCGAGCGCTACAGCACCCCGACGGCGCGGCTGCAATGGGTGTTGGCGGAGATCTCGATTATTGCCACCGACCTTGCCGAAGTCCTTGGTTGCGCGCTGGCGTTTCACTTGTTGCTTGGTTGTTCGCTGACGTTCGGTATCGCGCTGACAGCCTTCGATACGTTGCTGGTGTTGGCCCTGCAGAATCGCGGGTTCCGCCGCCTCGAAGCGATCATGCTGGTGTTGGTCGCCACCATTGGCGTGTGTTTTTTCGTTGAATTGTTGCTGATCAAGCCGTACTGGCCGGACGTGGCTCAGGGCTTCAAACCGTCACTGGCCGCCATCAGCGATGCCGCGCCGTTGTACCTGGCGATCGGCATTCTGGGCGCCACCGTCATGCCCCATAACCTTTATTTGCACACCTCCATCGTGCAGACGCGGATGATCGGTAAGGATCTGGCGAGCAAACAGGACGCGGTGAAACTCGCGCGCATCGACACCATCGGTTCGCTGGCGCTGGCGTTACTGGTCAACGCGGCAATTCTGATCCTCGCGGCGGCCGCTTTTCACCAGTCCGGTCATACCGACGTGGTAGAGATTCAGGATGCCTATCACCTGCTGGACCCACTGGTGGGCGGCGCGCTGGCCAGCGTGCTGTTCGGTGTGGCGTTGCTCGCGTCCGGGCAGAGCTCGACCTTTACCGGCACCATCGCCGGCCAGGTGATCATGGAGGGTTACCTGAATCTGCGGATTCCCTGCTGGCAACGGCGGCTGATTACCCGAGGGCTGGCGTTGATTCCGGCATTCATCGGTGTTTGGCTCATGGGTGACGGCGCAGTGGGCAAATTGCTGGTGCTCAGCCAGGTGGTGTTGAGCCTGCAACTGCCGTTTGCCTTGTATCCGCTGATTCGCATGACCAACGACAAGCAACTGATGGGGCCATTCGTGAACCGTTGGCCGACTCGCGTGCTGGCGTGGGGCTTGTTTGTGCTGATCAGCGGGGCCAATAGCTGGTTGATTTTGCAATTGGCGGTCTGAGCGACTGACTGACTAATCTATTCGCACACCTTCGTCGGCTGGGTGTGGCTGGACCCGGCCCTGGGTATTGTCGGCGCCATTGTCATCGCCAAATGGGCCTACAACCTGATGCGTGACAGCGCTGCCGTATTGCTCGACGCCACCGATGAGCCCGGTGCATGAGCTATCGCACCTGACCATCGAATTGCACCGCGCCTAACGCTGTACCTCGCTGAACAGTGGAATGCGCCCGTTAAGAGAAGGGCGGTAGTGCCAGCTCAGGCGATCAAGATCGATGCCGAGATCGACGATTGCCTTGACCGTTGCGCTGGCAATCGTCATCGCCAGCGCTTGCCCCGGACACTGATGGCGACCGCTGCCAAAACTGAAACTGCGGCGGTTGGGGCGATCCAGTGCAAACCGGTCGGGGTTTTCATTGAGTGCAGGATCACGGTTGGCCGAGGCCAGTAGCAGCACAATCACCTGGCCCGCCTCAAGGCGAACCCCGTCGATGTCGCAGGAGGTTGCGACAAATCGCCGGGTGTTCTGCACCGCAGGGTCGAAGCGCTGCACTTCAGCCAGTAGCGCCTCAATGGAGGCTGTGCGTAGCGCTGGCGCTCGCCGCAAAGCCACCAGCGCATTGCCGATCAATCCTGCGCACGCTTCAAACGTCTGTGAGCAGAGACCGATCAGGTTGGCGATCAGGGTTTGCTCGCTCCCCTCGAATCGCTGCGTGATGCCGGCCAGCAAAGTCGTTTGCTCCCGCGGGCCGGCGAGCAACTCGGTGAAATATCCGTGCAACTGCTGCGCCGCTGCGTGGGCGGCCGCCAGTTGCACGTCATTGCTCAACGGTGACAGGCACGCGACAAAATCCCCGGTCAACTCACTGATTGCCCGAGCCTGTGCGGGGGCGAACCCGAGCAACACCGCGACCACACAGACCGGCCCCCTGAACATGGCTTTATGCACGCCATCGGCGTTCGCGCAGATCAGGCGTGCGCTCACCAACGCCTGAACTTCATCGCTGTCGACCAGCGTCAATGCCGGCTCGATGGCCGAACGTGGACAGCGCTGGGTTTCGTCTTCGTTCATTCGCATCAACTGGCCGAAGACTTTACCGGCCATGCCCTCGGCGATCGCTTTGGGCACCGGCTCCTGCACCGGACGCACCCGGCAGTCGGGATGAGCCAGAACCGCACAAACCGCACGGGCCGTGCTGGCGACCCACAATTTCAGTTCGGGGTGAAACATCAGCCCACCCTCGGCGCGCAGTGTTTCGTAATACGGGTAGGGGTCGGCATGCGTCGCCGCGACGATCGGGTCCATGTTCGTAGCCTTGTCGGAGAGGAAAGTGTTGCTACTATCTCCAGTCTGTAACGGCGATGATTCGTCGGGGAGCGAAATATGCACGCAGAACATCAAGACATCGGCGTCTCGCAAGTGGCCGCCGCCATCGCGGAACCGACCCGGACGAAAATCCTCTGCGCGCTGATGGACGGTCACGCCCGCACCAGCACGGAGCTGGCGGCTATCGGCGAAGTCAGTGCGTCCACCGCCAGCGCGCACCTGAGCAAACTGAAGGATCTGGCGTTGGTGCGTCTGCATGTGCAGGGCCGCCATCGTTATTACAGCCTCGCCGACAAACGCGTCGCCCAGGCGCTGGAAGCCCTGATGGTGATCGGCCAGAGCGCCGCGCCGACCTTCAAGCCGCACACGCCGGATCGCCTGCAATTTGCCCGCACCTGTTACGACCACATGGCCGGAACGTTGGCGGTGTTGCTGCATGACCGTTTGATCGATGCCGGGTGGCTGGTGGAAACCGACGAGCAGACGTATCGCTTGAGTGACCGTGGCGCGGCGTTATTTGCAGGGTTGGGTATTGAAGTGCAGGACTTGAATGCACTGCGCCGCAAGTTTGCCTGCCCGTGCCTGGACTGGAGCATGCGCCGGCCACACCTAGGGGGGGCGCTGGGCGCTGCACTGCTGCAAACAGCGTTGGAGCGCAAATGGGTGACGCAGGATCTGGACAGTCGGGCATTGGCGCTGACAGCGGCGGGGCACAGAGCGCTCAGCTCGCGGTTCGGTATCCAATTGGCGGCGCAAGCAAGGCTTAAAACATCGCCGTCCGTGGCAACGCCTGCCGATCATGGCGTTCCCCTGTAGCGGCGAGCATTTGATCTGCTTTGCACCTTGTGCCAATCCAATAGACTCGATACTGTATATGCAACCAGTAAAGAGCCTTCGCCATGCAAATCATCGACAAGCTCAGCATCCTCGCCGACGCCGCCAAGTACGACGCATCCTGCGCGAGCAGCGGTGCGCCCAAGCGCAGTTCCGAGGGCAAGAGCGGAGTAGGCTCGACCGATGGCATGGGCATTTGCCACAGCTACACGCCGGACGGGCGCTGCGTGTCGCTACTGAAGATTCTGCTGACCAATTTCTGTCTTTACGACTGCCAATACTGCGTCAACCGCCGTTCCAGCGACGTGCCGCGTGCCCGTTTCACGCCGGAAGAAGTCGTGGCGTTGACCCTGGATTTCTATCGGCGCAACTGTGTCAGCGGGCTGTTTCTCAGCTCCGGGATCATCCGCTCCGCGGACTACACCATGGAGCAACTGGTGCGGGTTGCGAAGCTTCTGCGCGAAGAGCACGAGTTTCGAGGTTATATCCACCTCAAGACCATTCCCGAAGCTGACCCGGCACTGATCGAGGAGGCCGGGCGTTACGCCGATCGCTTGAGCGTCAACATCGAGTTGCCCACCGATGCCAGCCTGCAAACCCTGGCGCCAGAGAAACAGATTGTCTCGATCAAACAGGCGATGCGGACCATCTACACCGGCGAACAGACCGTGCGCAACGAACCACGCGCGCCTAAATTCGCGCCGGCCGGGCAAAGCACCCAGATGATCGTCGGCGCTGACGACACCGACGACAGCACCATTCTCCACAGTGCGCAGGCGTTGTACGGCAACTTCCGGCTGCGCCGGGTTTACTATTCGGCGTTCAGTCCGATCCCCGACAGCCCGAAAAGCGTACCGCTGGCTGCGCCCCCCTTGATGCGTGAGCATCGGTTGTATCAGGCCGATTTTCTCTTGCGCAGCTATGGCTACAGCGCCGGTGAGCTGCTCAAGGGGCCGGGGAATCTGGCGCTGGATATCGATCCGAAACTGGCGTGGGCGTTGCAGAATCGCGAGGTGTTTCCGCTGGACCTCAATCGTGCTGAACCGGCCCTGATCGCCCGTATTCCCGGTATTGGCCTGCGCACCACCGAACGCCTGGTGGAGCTGCGCCGACAGCGGCGGATTCGCTACGAGGACGTGGCGCGCATGCGGTGCGTACTGGCCAAAGCCAGGCCGTTCATCATCACCAGCGATTACCATCCGCAGCAAGCCGAGGTCACCAGTCATATGCTGTATCAGCAATTGCGCGACCGGCCGATGCCGCAACAGATGGGGTTGTGGGGATGATCGATCTGGATTGCGATGACCTGTTCGACACTTGGCGGCAACAGGCTCGCTGGTTACTGAGCCATGAAATCGATCCGAGCCTGGTGAGCTGGGCCTCGGAAGGGGTGGGCGATCTGTTTGCCGGCGACCAGTCCGTGCCCAAAGGCCAAGGGCCGTTTCAGGCGCGCATCCCGCGTACCTTGCTCGACACCCTGGAGCGTGCGGCCAGTTATCGGGGCGATCAGCGCTGGAGCCTGCTGTATGAAGTATTGTGGCGCGTCAGTCACGGCGACCGCACGGCGATGATGGCCGGCGACAAGCTGGGCAGTGAATTGCAGCGGCGGATCAAGCAAGTTCAGCGCGAAGCGCATCACCTCCATGCATTCGTGCGCTTCATCGAGCGACCGAAAGATCTGCCAGGGCCGCAATACGTGGCGTGGCATGAACCGGCCCACGACATCCTGCACCGTGCCAGTGAGCATTTCGTCGCACGCATGGGCCGCCACCGCTGGTTGATCGCCACACCCCGTGACGGGGTGTATTACGACGGCGAACAATTGATCCACCAGCGCCGATGCCCTGTGGAGTGGCAGCAATTGGCGCAGAACGTCGATGATCCGCATGGCGATCTCTGGTTGACCTATTACAGCCACATCTTCAACCCGGCGCGGCTGAATCCAAAAGTCATGCAAGGGCATTTGCCGGTGCGCTTCTGGAAAAACCTGCCGGAGGGGGAGTTGATTCCCGGGCTGATTACTCAGGCGCGCATGGGCAAACAACAGGATGGGCAAGCGAGCGGGATTGCCGGTCGGTCGGGTAAACGTATTGCGCATAAATAAACGATCAAATAAAAAGCCCCCAACGGATCACTCCGTGGGGGCTTTCTTGCATCTGCGGCCGTCAGATCAAACCTTGACGATCCAGCCCGCTGGCGCTTCGATGTCGCCGGTTTGCACGCCGGTCAGTTCTTTGTAGAGCTTCTGGGTCACAGGGCCGACTTCGGTTTCGCTGTGGAATACGTGCAGATGGTCGTTGTAGCTGATGCCACCGATCGGGGTGATCACGGCAGCAGTGCCGCAAGCGCCGGCTTCCTTGAAGTCTGAGAGCTTGTCGATCAGCACATCACCTTCAACCACTTCCAGGCCCAGGCGCGATTTGGCCAGTTCGATCAGCGACAGACGAGTGATGCCCGGCAGTACCGATGGCGACTTCGGGGTCACGAATTTGTTGTCGTGGGTGATCCCGAAGAAGTTGGCCGAACCGACTTCCTCGATCTTGGTGTGGGTCATCGGATCCAGATAGATAGCGTCGGCGAAGTGGGCTTGCTTCGCTTTGGAGCCTGGCATCAGGCTGGCCGCATAGTTACCGCCGACCTTGGCTGCACCGGTGCCTTGTGGGGCGGCGCGGTCGTAGCTGGAAATCTGGAAGTTGTGCGGGGTCAGGCCGCCCTTGAAGTAGGCACCAACCGGGATGCAGAAGATCGAGAAGATGAACTCGGGAGCAGTACGCACGCCGATGTTGTCACCCACGCCGATCACGAACGGACGCAGGTACAGCGCGCCGCCGGTGCCGTACGGCGGGATGAAACGCTCGTTGGCGCGAACCACTTCCTTACAGGCTTCGATGAACTGCTCGGTTTCCACCATTGGCATCAGCAGACGCGCGCAACTGCGTTGCATGCGCAGGGCATTCTGGTCCGGGCGGAACAGGTTGATCGAACCGTCCTTGCAACGATAGGCCTTCATGCCTTCGAAGCACTGCTGGCCATAGTGAAGGGCCGTCGAGCCTTCGCTGATGTGCAGCACGTTATCTTCGGTCAGGGTGCCTTTGTCCCACTCGCCATCGCGAAAGTACGACAGATAGCGTTTGTCGGTCTTGATGTAGTCAAAACCCAGCTTGTCCCAATTGATGCTTTCGTTACCCATGACACCCTCTATCACTGAACAACCGTCGAAACGGTTCAAGGCTTCTGACGTTTTTTGGATGGGCACAACAATACTTCATTCTTGAGCGGTTTCGCAGCCCGGACTATCGGATGACAGACAGATAAATCGTGTTGGCCTCAAGAATTCGCCAGCAAGCCCACACACATTTGAAATGCATTCCCCCTGTGGGAACGGGCTTGCTTGCGAAGAGGCCATCACTGCCACCCTCCTTTACAGATGCAACGCATGTCCAAGAGCTCGCAACGCTGCTTCCTGCACCGCTTCACCCAGTGTCGGATGCGCGTGAATGGTGCCGCCAATGTCTTCCAGTCGTGCGCCCATTTCCAGGCTCTGCGCAAACGCAGTCGACAACTCGGAAACACCGACTCCCACCGCCTGCCAGCCGACAATCACATGATTGTCCCGACGAGCGACCACCCGCACAAAGCCGCTTTTGGACTCCAGAGTCATCGCCCGGCCATTGGCGGCGAACGGGAAGCTGGCCACGATGCAGTCCAGCCCGGCCGTCCTGGCCTCGTCCGGCGTCTGGCCGACCACCACCAGTTCCGGGTCGGTGAAGCAAACGGCTGCGATGGCGGTGGGGTTGAATTCGCGGTGTTTGCCGCTGATCAGTTCGGCGACCATTTCGCCTTGCGCCATGGCGCGGTGAGCCAGCATCGGCTCGCCGCTCAGGTCACCGATGGCGTAGACGTTGCGCATGCTGGTCTGGCAGCGGCTGTCGATCTTGATCGCCGAGCCGTTCATCTGCAGATTCAGCGCTTCGAGGTTCCAGCCCTGAGTGTTGGGTTTGCGACCGACGGCGACCAGCACCTGATCGGTTTCCAGATTCAGGGTGTCGCCGTTCGGATCACGCACCTGCAAAGTGCCGTCGAAACCCAGAACACTGTGCTTGAGATACAGTTTTACGCCCAGTTGCTTCAGCGCTTCGTGCACCGGTTGCGTCAGTTCGGCGTCGTAGGCCGGCAGGATGCGATCCTGTGCTTCGACCACACTGACCTCGGCACCGAGCTTGCGATAAGCAATACCCAGTTCCAGACCGATGTAACCGCCACCGACCACCACCAAACGCTTGGGCACTGACTTTGGCGCCAGAGCTTCGGTGGAGGAAATGATCGGACCGCCAATGGGCAGAATCGGCAAGTTAACGCTGGTGGAACCGGTGGCCAGTACCAAGTGCTCGCACTGAATGCGAGTGCCAGCCACTTCGACGGTTTTGCCGTCGATGACGTTGGCCCAGCCTTGGATCACTTGAACCTTGTTCTTTTTCAGCAGGGCGGCGACGCCAGTGGTCAGGCGATCAACAATGCCATCTTTCCACTCGACGCTCTTGTTAATGTCCAGAGTCGGTGCCGGAACGCTGATGCCCAGCGCCGAGTGCTGATGGTGATGCTGAGTCTGATGAAACTGCTCAGCCACATGGATCAGTGCCTTGGACGGAATGCAGCCGATGTTCAGGCAGGTGCCGCCCAGCGATTGGCCCTCCACCAGAATCGTCGCTATACCCAGTTGCCCGGCGCGAATCGCCGTCACATAACCGCCGGGGCCGCCGCCGATGATCAGCAGCGTGGTGTTCAAAGTTTGCATGCGCGCCTTACTCCACAAACAAAGTGGCGGGTTGTTCGAGCAAGCCACGAATGGCCTGGATAAAGAGCGCCGCGTCCATGCCATCGACCACACGGTGATCGAAAGAGCTGGAGAGGTTCATCATCTTGCGGATCACCACCTGGCCTTTGACGACCATTGGCCGCTCGACGATTTTGTTGACGCCGACGATTGCCACTTCCGGCAGGTTCAGCACCGGCGTGCTGACGATGCCACCCAGCGCACCGAGGCTGGTCAGGGTGATGGTCGAACCTGACAGTTCGTCGCGGCTGGCCTTGCCATGGCGTGCAGCGTTGGCCAGGCGCGAAATTTCAGCGGCGCTGTCCCACAGGCTGCGCGCCTCGGCGTGATGCACCACCGGTACCATCAGGCCGACATCGCTTTGCGTGGCGACGCCGACATGCACTGCGCCGAGGCGGGTGATGACCTGGGCTTCGTCATCGTAACGGGCGTTCATCTGCGGGAAGTCGCGCAGGGCAACCACGAGCGCGCGCACCAGAAATGGCAGCAAGGTCAATTTGCCACGGCTGGCGCCATGCTTTGCATTCAAATGCGCGCGCAGTTCTTCGATCGCGGTGACGTCGATTTCTTCGACATAGCTGAAGTGCGCGGCACGCTGAGTGGCGTCCTGCATGCGCTGGGCGATCTTGCGGCGCATGCCGATCACTTGAATCTGCTCTTCGTCGTGACGCTGGGCGTAGGCCGCCGATGCAGGCGCCGAGGCGTTGGATTGACCTTGCGCCAGATAGGCTTCGAGGTCGTCGTGCAAGACGCGGCCGGCCGGGCCAGTGCCGCGTACCAGACGCAACTGAATACCCAGATCCAGTGCATGTTTACGCACGGCCGGCGAGGCCAGCGGGCGTTCATCGGCCTCTCGGGCAACCACCGGGCCTTGGCAGACAGGGGCCGGGCGCGCTATGGCGGCGGATTTGTTTTCAACGGGAGTTTCGGTTTTCGCAGGTACGGCAACCGCTGCCTCTTTGACGGGTGCAGGGGCTGCGGACTCTTTCAAGTTACCCGCGCCTTCCACTTCAATGCTGATCAGTACACTGCCGACCGCCATCACTTCGCCCGGCTGACCGCCCAGCGCAATGACCTTGCCGTGTACCGGCGACGGGATATCGACCATCGCCTTGTCGGTCATCACATCGGCCAGCACCTGATCTTCAACGACCAGATCGCCTACCTTGACGTGCCATTGCGACAGCTCTACTTCTGCGATGCCTTCGCCGATGTCCGGCATCTTGATAACGTGCGTGCCCATTCAGACCTCCATGACCCGTTTCAGCGCCGCGCCCACTCGGGACGGCCCAGGGAAATACGCCCACTCTTGCGCGTGCGGGTAGGGGGTGTCCCAACCGGTGACGCGTTCGATTGGCGCTTCCAGGTGATGGAAGCAATGCTCTTGCACCAACGACACCAGTTCGGCGCCGAAACCGCAGGTGCGTGTGGCTTCGTGGACCACGACGCAGCGCCCGGTTTTCTTAACCGACTTGACGATGGTGTCCAGGTCCAGCGGCCACAGGCTGCGCAGGTCGATGACTTCGGCGTCGACACCGCTCTCTTCAGCGGCGACTTGCGACACATAAACGGTGGTGCCGTAGGTCAACACGGTCACGTCCTTGCCTGGACGGGTGATCGCGGCGACGTCCAGCGGCACGGTGTAATAGCCGTCCGGAACCTGGGCTTGCGGGTGTTTTGACCACGGCGTTACCGGACGGTCGTGGTGACCGTCGAACGGGCCGTTGTACAGGCGCTTTGGCTCAAGAAAGATCACCGGGTCATCGTTTTCGATGGAGGCGATCAGCAGGCCCTTGGCGTCATACGGGTTGGATGGCATGACGGTGCGCAGGCCGCAGACTTGAGTGAACATCGCCTCGATGCTCTGGCTGTGGGTCTGGCCACCGTAAATGCCGCCACCGCAAGGCATGCGCAGGGTCATGGGTGCGGTGAACTCGCCAGCCGAGCGGTAACGCAGGCGCGCCGCTTCGGAAATGATCTGGTCGGAAGCCGGGTAGACATAGTCGGCAAACTGGATCTCGGCCACCGGGCGCAGGCCGTAAGCGCCCATGCCGACGGCGACGCCGACGATGCCGCTTTCGGAGATCGGCGCGTCGAATACTCGCGAGGTGCCGTACTTGGTTTGCAGGCCTTCGGTGCAACGGAACACGCCACCGAAATAACCGACGTCCTGACCGAACACGACGACATTGTCATCACGCTCAAGCATCACATCCATGGCCGAGCGCAGGGCCTGGATCATGGTCATGGTGGTCGTGGTCATGGCGGTTTCCAACTGAATATTGTTGTTGTGATCGTTCATGTCAGATCCCCAACTGCTGACGCTGGCGCTTCAAGTGCTCCGGCATCTCTTTGTAGACGTCTTCGAACATGGTTGCGGCGCTCGGGATCTGGCCGCCGGCGAGGGTGCCGTACTGTTCGGCCTGTTTCTGTGCGGCAATCACTTCAGCTTCGAGTTCGGCACTGACGGCGGCATGTTCTTCGTCCGACCAGTGGCCGACTTTGATCAGGTGCTGTTTCAGGCGGGCAATCGGGTCGCCCAGCGGGAAGTGGCTCCAGTCGTCGGCAGGGCGGTATTTCGACGGATCGTCGGAGGTCGAGTGTGGGCCGGCGCGGTAGGTGACCCACTCGATCATGGTCGGACCAAGGTTGCGGCGGGCGCGTTCGGCAGCCCAGGCGGAAGCGGCGTAGACCGCGTAGAAGTCGTTGCCGTCAACCCGCAGTGAGGCGATGCCGCAACCGACGCCGCGTCCAGCGAAGGTGGTGGCTTCACCGCCGGCGATGGCCTGGAAGGTCGAAATGGCCCACTGATTGTTGACCACGTTAAGAATCACTGGCGCCCGATAAACGTGAGCGAAGGTGAGGGCGGTGTGGAAATCCGATTCGGCGGTGGCGCCGTCGCCGATCCACGCCGAGGCGATTTTGGTGTCGCCCTTGATTGCCGAAGCCATGCCCCAGCCCACGGCCTGAATGAACTGGGTCGCGAGGTTGCCGGAGATGGTGAAGAACCCGGCGTCTTTCACCGAGTACATGATCGGCAACTGACGGCCCTTGAGCGGATCGCGCTCGTTGGACAGCAGTTGGCAGATCAAGTCGACCAGCGGTACCTCGCGGGCCATCAGGATGCTTTGCTGGCGGTAGGTCGGGAAGCACATGTCGTCGATGTTCAGCGCCAGGGCCTGAGCGCTGCCGATGGCTTCTTCGCCCAGGCTCTGCATGTAGAAGGACATCTTTTTCTGACGCTGGGCGACGACCATCCGGTTGTCGTAGATCCGCGTCTTGAGCATGGCGCGCATGCCCTTGCGGAGAATCTCCACCGGCACGTTTTCAGCCCAGGGGCCCAGAGCGTTGCCTTGATCGTCGAGCACGCGAATCAGGCCACGGGCCAGGTCGGCGGTGTCGGCGGGTTCTACGTTGATGGGAGGTTTGCGCACCGTACCGGCATCGGTCAGATGCAGGTAGGAAAAGTCGGTTTTGCAGCCTGGGCGGCCCGAAGGTTCAGGGACGTGCAGACGCAGCGGTTCATACGCTTGGGTCATGGCTTCTACGCTCGATCTTGTGAATTTCTTGTAGTGAGCTGGCAGTCATTCTTCGATAAAAGAAATCTTGTCCTACAACAATCATAGGCCCGGCCAAGAAGAATATTTATCTCTGTTTCATTGCGCCTCAGATCATTTGCAGATAAAAATTCTGCATAAACATAAAAAACAGGTGGTTTTGTCTCATGCGCAAACTGGACCGTACCGACATCGGCATTCTCAACAGCCTTCAGGAGAATGCGCGCATCACCAACGCCGACCTCGCTCGCTCGGTGAATTTGTCGCCCACCCCGTGCTTCAACCGGGTCAAAGCAATGGAAGAGTTGGGGCTGATTCGTGAGCAGGTCACTTTGCTGGACGCCGATCTGCTGGGCCTGCACGTCAATGTGTTCATTCATGTCAGCCTGGAAAAGCAGGTCGAGGAAGCATTGCAGCATTTTGAAGAGGCGATTTCCGATCGCCCCGAAGTGATGGAGTGCTATCTGATGGCCGGCGACCCGGATTACCTGATCAGGGTCCTGGTGCCGACCATTCAGTCGCTGGAGCGGTTCATGATGGACTTTCTGACCAAGGTGCCGGGCGTGGCGAACATCCGGTCGAGCTTTGCGCTGAAGCAGGTGCGCTACAAAACCGCGTTGCCATTGCCGGCGAACGGTTTGACCTTGGGCAATTGAGCGTCATGTACCGTCAGATGTCCTCGTAGCGGTAATCGAGCTCTTCGGTGAACAGCGTCTGCTGCACGGTGTAGGTTTGCATCCAGGGCGCAGGCTCGTTGGCAGGGTGAAACACCAGTATTGATCCACTCATTTCATCCGATGGAAAGGAAGGAATGTTGGGGTGTTGGTGCTTCCAGCGCTCCCAGAGCAGGTCGAGGTAGCAGTGGTGCAGGAAAAAGATCGGGTCGTTGGGCGAGGAGGCTTCGGCCATGCTGCCACCGATCCAGGCGTGCACCGGATTGTGAAGCTCGCGTTCAGCGGAGTTTTCCCAGCCTGCTTGATCGGTGGCTTGCCAATAGGGCGTTCTGTTCAAGGCTGAAATAACCGCTTCGGCAGAGGGCAAGGTCTCTTGTGCTCCGAGGTTGCGGCGGACGCCCGGATTGCCGGTGCCTTCGTCCCAAACGGCGACGTTGAATTGAGAATGCTCGCTGGAAAATGGGCCGCTTGTTACGCGCTGGTCTTGTGTGTTGTCACCGTTCCCGCCCATGAAGCTTGAGGTGAAGGGATTGTCTGGCCCTGTGATTTGCCAGTTCCAATAAGGCAGTGTTATGCCTGGGTTGTTGGCGGCAACCTGCAAGGCCAGTTCAAACTGGCGGATCAGAACTCGGTGCCAAGGGAAGAACAAGGGGCTGCGATGGGGGTTGGGCGTCAGGGGGTTGCCTCGCCCCATCGAGTTTTTGTGGATTTGTACAAAGTCATCGTAGCGACTTTGTTGTCCGGGCCGCAGGACGCTGTCGACATTGTTTTTAAGTAACAGAACCGCATCGATGAAGGCGTTTTTTTGCGCCTTTGTCATGTCGCGGTGGTTTTGACGAATATCCATGTTGTAAAGACTCCATTGAATGTATACCCAATGAAGTCTGGCCGTCGGCGGGATTTTTTCCAGTTCATCTCTATCGCCAGAGAGTGTAGGAAAGTCTTTTGTTTCAGATAGTTAAGAGAGTATTCCTACAAGAGATTCAGTGGGATCTTGAGGTAGACCGCGCCATTGTCCTCTGGCGTCGGAAAATTCCCCGCACGCACATTCACCTGGATCGCCGGCAGCAGTAGCGTCGGCATGCCCAACCCGGCATCGCGTTTTGTGCGCATGTCTACAAACGCCGCTTCATCAATGCCGTCATGCACATGGATGTTGCTTTTGCGCTGTTCGCCGACGGTGGTCTGGCAGCGTGCCGGGCGACTTTCAGGCGGGTAATCGTGGCAAACGTAAAGCTTCACACTCGCCGGGAAGGCCAAAAGTTTGTGGATCGAGTTGAACAACTGATGAGCATTGCCGCCGGGGAAGTCGCAGCGCGCAGTGCCGACGTCAGGCATGAACAACGTGTCGCCGACCAGAATCTGTTCGCCGTCGATCAGGTAAGCCATATCCGCCGGGGTGTGACCGGGGACATGCAGGGCGGTGGCCTTGAGGTTGCCGATCATGAACGACTCGTTCGCGGCGAACAGGTGATCGAACTGTGAGCCATCAACGCAGAACTCAGGCTCCAGATTGAACAGCGCCTTGAACACGTTCTGCACTTTGCTGATCGATTCGCCAATGGCGATCTTCCCGCCCAGCTCGCGACGCAGATACGGTGCGGCGGACAGGTGATCGGCATGGGCGTGGGTTTCCAGCAGCCATTGCACCTGCAGGTTGTGTGCGCGGACGAAGGCGATGATTTTGTCGGCCTGAGCGGTACAGGTGCGCCCGGCGGCGCCGTCGTAATCGAGCACCGGGTCGACGATCGCGCATTGCCCGCCATCCGCCTCGTACACCACGTAGGTGTAGGTGCAGGAGGTGGGGTCGAGGAAAGCTTCAATCAGCGCGGGCATGGGCATGAACCTGTGCAGAGGACGAGAAAAGTCAGGTGGCGAAAAGTCGCTTGCAACACTTTATGTAAAAACATAATGTTCGCAGCTTAAGTGACGTTGAGGGCTTCCTGCAAATGCAATCCAGTTTGAGCGAATGTGAAGTTGCGCAATTGCGCGCCTCGGCCTCCAAGGCCTGCGCCTTGCTCAAGGCCCTGGCCAACGAGGACCGCTTGTTGATCCTGTGCCAACTGACTCAGGGCGAGCGCAACGTCGGCGAACTGGAAAAAATGACCGGCGTGCGTCAGCCGACCCTGTCCCAGCAACTCGGCATTCTGCGTGATGAAGGTTTGGTCGCGACGCGCCGCGAAGGCAAATACATTTTTTACGGCCTGGCCAGCCCGGAAGTCATCCAGGTGATGAAAACCCTCTCCGGTTTGTATTGCGGGGCGGTAGTCAAAAGCTGGGGTCACTCATAAATGTCAGCCAGCAAACAAACCCGATTCGGGAGCGGGCTTGCGTCAAGGCGACACCCTTCTTGCGTGCAGTAAAAGGAACAAGCAATGAACGATCAACACGGGGGCCCATCCATCAGTGCAGATATCGTGGTCATCGGCGGCGGTACGGCCGGCATCGCTTTCGTTGCCAGTCTGCTCAAGCGCGATCGGCACTTGAAAGTCACTGTGATCGAACCGAGCGCCCAGCACTACTACCAACCGGCGTGGACGCTGGTCGGCGCTGGCGCCTACGACGTGAAAGACACCGTAAGACCGATGACCAAGGTGCTACCGCGTCAAGTCACCTGGGTGCAGGCAGCGGTGACCAACGTCGATCCGGAGACTCGCCAACTCACCCTCAACGATCAACGTATCGTCAGCTATCAAAACCTGATCGTCTGCCCCGGCCTGCGTCTGGCCTGGGAAAAAATCGAAGGCTTGCAGCAAAGCCTTGGTCAGCACGGCGTGACCTCCAACTACAGCTATCAGCACGCGCAATACACCTGGGACCAGGTGCAGAAATTGCGCGGTGGCAAAGCGCTGTTCACACAACCGGCGATGCCGATCAAATGCGCCGGTGCGCCGCAAAAGGCGCTGTACCTGTCCTGCGATCACTGGCGTAAAACCGGCGTGCTGAACAACGTCAATGTCGAGTTCAATCTTGCCGGCGCCGCATTGTTCGGCGTGGCGACGTTCGTGCCGCCGCTGATGAAGTACATCGACAAGTACAACGCCCGACTGGCCTTCAACGCCAATCTGGTCAAGGTCGACGGCCCGGCGAAAACGGCATGGTTCGAGATCAAGGACGCTGACGGCAACGTCACCCGCGAGGCAAAAACCTTCGATTTGCTGCACGTCGTACCGCCGCAGGTCTCCCCGGATTTCATCGCACAAAGTGCGTTGGCCGACGCTGCCGGCTGGTGTGAAGTCAATCAGCACAGCCTGCAGCACCCGCGTTATCCCGAGGTGTTCGCACTGGGTGATATCTGCGGCACAACCAATGCGAAAACCGCGGCGGCGGTGCGCAAGCAAGTCGTGGTGGTGGCGCAAAATCTGTTGGCCCAACGCAAGCAACAGCCGCTGCCGCTGAAATACGACGGTTATGGCTCATGCCCACTGACGGTGGAGAAGGGCAAGGTGATCCTCGCCGAGTTCGGTTATGCCGGGAAGTTGCTGCCGACCTTTCCCCTTGACCCGACGGTGCCGCGTCGTTCGGCGTGGTTACTCAAGGCAACGTTGCTGCCGTGGTTCTACTGGCACGGCATGCTCAAGGGGCGCGAGTGGCTGACTTCCCTGTCCAAAGTTGACTGAGGACTCCTTATGTTGCTGGCAAGTCTGTTTGGTGTGCTGATGGGGTTGGTTCTTGGGCTGACGGGGGCGGGCGGCGGGATTCTCGCGGTGCCGGCGCTGGTGCTCGGGCTCGGCTGGACGATGACCCAGGCAGCGCCGGTGGCGTTGTTTGCGGTCGGCAGTGCGGCGGCGGTCGGTGCCATCGACGGCTTGCGCCATGGCCTGGTGCGTTATCGTGCGGCGCTGCTGATTGCCGCACTGGGCGCCGTGTTTTCGCCGCTGGGGATCTACTTCGCGCATCAATTGTCGGAAAAGATCCTGATGATTCTGTTCAGCCTGCTGATGGTCATGGTGGCTTGGCGCATGCTGCGCCGTGAGCGTCAGCAGCAGGGCCCCAGCGATCATGGCCACGCCAGTTGGGGCCAGAAGAATTGCATGCTCAATGAACAAACCGGCCGATTGGACTGGACGGCCAAATGCACCGCCACGCTTGCGGCGCTGGGCGCGATTACCGGTGTGGTGTCCGGATTGCTCGGTGTGGGCGGCGGCTTCCTGATCGTGCCGGCATTCAAGCAACTGACCGACGTGCAGATGCGCGCGATTGTCGCAACGTCGTTGATGGTGATCAGTCTGATTTCCGCCATCGGTGTGATCGGCGCGTTTCACGCCGGCGTTCGCATCGACAGTCAGGGCGTCGCGTTTATCGTCGCCAGCATTGTTGGCATGATCATCGGCCGCAAGCTCAGCGCGCGGGTGCCGGCGCGGGCGTTGCAGGTGGGGTTTGCCAGTGTGTGTGTGGTGGTGGCGGTTTATATGTTGCTGCGGGCTTGAGTTGAACCTTGTGGCGAGGGGCACAAGCTCCCTCACCACAGCGACGGTTTACAGCACCAGATGCGGCAACCACAGCGAAATCGCCGGAACATACGTCACCAGCAACAACACCAGAAACAGCACCGCATAAAACGGCATAAGCGCTTTCACGGTGCTCTCGATACTCACCTTGCCCACCGCCGAACCGACAAACAGCACCGCGCCCACCGGCGGCGTTATCAGCCCGATCCCCAGATTGACCAGCATGATCATGCCGAACTGCACCGGGTCAACGCCAATGCCCAGAATCACCGGCATCAGGATCGGCGTCAGGATCAGGATCAGCGGCGCCATGTCCATCACCGTGCCCAGCAACAACAGCATGGCGTTGATGCACATCAGGATCACGTAGCGGTTGTCCGACAGCGTCAGGAACATCGTGGTGATCTTTGCCGGGATCTGCATCAGGGTCATGATGTAACCGAAGCTGGCGGCAAAGCCGATCAGGATCATCACGATCGAAATGGTCCGCACGGTGCGGTGCATCAGTTTCGGCAGTTCGCTCCATTTGTAGTCGCGATAGATGAACATCGTCACGAAGAATGACCACAGCACGGCGATGGCCGCCGACTCGGTGGCGGTAAAAATCCCCGAGAGAATCCCGCCCAGGATGATCACCATCGCCATCATGCCCCACATCGCCTCGCCGCAGATTTTCAAGGCCTCGCGCAGCGGTATGACTTCACCTTTGGGGTAGTTGCGTTTTTTCGCGAAGATCAAGCACAGCGCCATCAGGCACGCGCTCATCATCAGGCCGGGCACGACACCGGCCATGAACAGCGAGCCGATAGACACGGTGCCGCCAGCCGCCAGGGAATAAAGCACCGAGTTATGGCTGGGCGGCGTCAGCAACGCCTGCACCGAACCACTGACGGTGACCGCCGTGGAGAACTCGCGCGGATAGCCTTTGCGCTCCATTTCCGGGATAAGCACCGAACCGACCGAAGCGGTATCGGCCACCGAGGAGCCGGAGATCGCGCCAAAAAACGTCGAGGCCATGATGTTGACCAGCGACAGGCCGCCGCGCACGAATCCCACCAGCACCCCGGCGAACGCCACCAGCCGCCGTGACATGCCACCTTCGGCCATGATCGCGCCAGCGAGGACGAAGAACGGGATCGCCAGCAGCGAAAACTTGTTCACCCCACCAGCCACCTGAATCATCAGGGCCTGGAACGGGATATCGATCCACCACGCGCCGATCAATGCCGACAGCCCGAGGGCGTAGGCCACTGGCATGCCGATCAGGATCAAGACAATAAAACTGCCCAACAGAATCAACGCGTCCATCAGGCAGCCCCTTCGTGTTCTTCAACCAGATCGAACCGCACCACGCGGCGGTTGCTTTGGTCACCCAGAAACAATTTTTCCAGCACGAAAATCATGGTCAGCGCGCCACCGATCGGGATGGGCATGTAGGTGATGCCCACGCGCAAAGTGGGCAGGGCGCTCATGAACTGGTTCCAGGTCGACAGGCACAGTTTGGTGCCCCAAATGGTCATGAACAGGCAAATGGTGGCCATCAGCAATTGCGACACGATGCCCATGCCTTTGCGCAGTGGCGCAGGCATGCGGTCGGTCAGCATGGCCACGGCCATGTGAGCGCCAGCGCGATAACTGGCGGCGGCACCGATGAAGGTAAAGACCATCATCAGCAGGATTGAAGTCGGCTCCGGCCAGCTCGAACCGGTACCGAGAACGTAACGGGCAAACACCCCCCAAGGGATGATCAGGGAAATCGTCAGCACCGACAGACCGGCGACCCATATGCAGGCCATGTAGATCCGGTCGTTGATGCCCAGCAGCAGATTCTTCATCGGGTTCCACCGTAACCGGGCAGGCGCGGACATCCATCGAGGTCTGCGCTGCCGGGCCTTTCGTTGAGGGCAGGGAGGGTTACTGAACGGCTTCGATACGCTTGATCAGATCGGCGTAAGGCGCGCCGTATTTCTCGCGGATCGAAGCGGTGGCCTCGTAGAAGGGTTTCTTGTCGACGGTAATGAACTCGACACCGGCAGCCTTGAGTTTTTCTTCACTGCTCACCGTCTTGGCGTCCCACAACGTGCGCTCCTGGGCTTGCGCGGCCTTGGCCGCTTTTTTCACCAGGGCCTGTTGATCCGGGGTGAGTTTGTTCCAGGTGGTTTTCGACATCACGATCGGCTCGGGCAGGATCAAGTGCCCGGTCAGGCTGTAGAACTTGGCGTTCTGATAGTGGTTGTGTTCAAGCATGGTCGGCGGGTTGTTTTCTGCGCCGTCGATTACCCCGGTTTGCAAGGCACTGAAGATTTCCCCGGTGTCCATCGCAATGCCATTGCCGCCCATGGCGTTGATGGTTTCGATGAACATGGGGTTGCCCTGCACACGAATCTTCATGCCCTTGAGGTCTTCCAGTTTGCGCACGGGTTTTTTGGTGTAGAGGTTACGGGTGCCGCCGTCCATCCAGGCCAGGGCGACCAGGTTGAATTCGGAATTGGTGATTTTGTCGAGAATCTCGTCGCCGATTTCACCGTCGATGATCTTGCGCATGTGCGCCTGGTCGCGGAACACGAACGGCATGTTGAACACGTTCACGTCCGGCACCACCGGGCCGACGATGCCGAGGCTGACGCGGGCCATCTGGATCGCACCGACTTGCGCCTGTTCGACCACTTCTTTTTCCGAGCCGAGCACGCCACCGGCGAACATCTTGAAGGTCAGTTTGCCGTCGCTCTCGGCGACCAGGGTTTTGCCCAGTTGCTCTTCGGCGACCACGGTCGGGTATCCGGCCGGGTGGACATCGGCGAACTTGATTTCCAGTGCCTGAACGGCGCTGCTGAGGGTGAACGCAAGGGGAAGTGCGGCGACGAGCAAGGTGCGTTTGAAGTCCATGAGGGTGTCTCCAGTCTTGTTATTTTTGTGGTCAAGGCGAAGCGGTGCAGCAGAGGCGCGTTACAGCAAATTGTCGAAAACCGGTTCCGGCAAGCCTTTGACGCCGGCGTTCAAAGCGAACAAGCCCCCGGCCAGAGACTGCGGGTCGTGATCGTCGCCGGGGCGGATCGAGGCGACAAACAAGGTGTCCATCCGGCTACCGCCGAAGGCGCACATGGTCGGCTTTTTCACCGGCACGGGCAGTGAGTAATCGAGTCGCCCGTCGGGGGTGAAACGATGAACGAGTCCGGCGTCGTTGCCGCAGGTCCAGTAGCAACCGTCGGCGTCAACGGCGGCGCCATCAGGGCGACCGCTGTAGTGATTCATGTCGACGAACACGCGGCGGTTCGACGGCGTGCCGCTGGCGGTGTCGTAGTCAAATGCCCAGATCCGTTGCACGTTGGGGTGTGAGTCGGACAGGTACATCGTCTTGCCGTCCGGGCTGAAGCCCAGGCCGTTGGGCACGATAAAGCCATCGAGATGCGCTTCGATCAGCCCGCACTGGCCGGCGCCGTAGCGATATAGCCGGCCTTCGGGGGCGTTCAAACCCATGTTCAGCACCATGCTGCCCGCCCAGAAACGGCCCTGACGGTCGCAGCGACCATCGTTGAGGCGCATGTCTCCACGGCTGTGTTCGACTTGGGCGAGTAATTCGCTGTCGAGGCTGCCATCGCTATGCGGGTGCAAGTGAAAGAAACCGCTCTCCATGCCCGCCACCCAGCCGCCACGGCTGTGACGGGCGATGCAGGCGAGCATTTCGGGGGCTTTCCACGCGTGGACATGCCCGGTGTCAGCGCTCCAGCGTTGCAGCCCGCCATTGGGAATATCCACCCAGTAAAGAGCGTTTTCCTGCGCGACCCAGACCGGGCTTTCGCCGACCGCGTTGCGGGCGTCGACGATCAATTGGGCATGCATACTCATTCTTTTTTGTCCCTGGCAGAGTCATCAGTCACCGAACGGGCCGGCCGCGACGAAAGCGCCACCCTGATAGATCCGCGCCGGGTCATCGGCCGCCGGCATCGGCTGCGCTTCGACCTTGTCGCGGAACACTTCGGAGCTGTCCCGGGCTTCGAAACCCAAGTGGCTGGCCAAGTGGTTGTCCCACCAGACGTCCTTGTTATCGGACATGCCGTACACCACGGTGTGGCCGACGTTCGGGGTATACAGCGAGTGTTCGAGCAGTTGGGTGAGGTCGTCGAAGCTCAACCAGGTGTGCATCATTCGACGGTTCTGTGGCTCGGGGAACGAAGATCCGATGCGGATGCTGACCGTTTCAATGCCGTAGCGATCGAAATAGAAACTGGCCATGTCTTCGCCGTAGGACTTGGACAATCCGTAATAGCCGTCGGGGCGGCGCGCGGAAGCGGCGTCGAGGCGCTCGTCCTGCTGATAGAAACCGATGACGTGGTTGGAACTGGCGAAGATCACGCGTTTCACGCCATGGCGACGTGCCGCTTCATAGATGTGGTAGACGCCGCAGATGTTGGCGCCAAGGATCTCTTCGAACGAGCGCTCGACGGAAACACCGCCGAAATGCAGGATCGCGTCCACGCCTTCGACCAGTTGATGAACCGCCTGTTTGTCGGCCAGATCGCAGAGCACGACTTCTTCGTGATCATCAGCGGCCGGGAGTAGATCGGCGATGTCCGACAGCCGCAGGACATGGGCGTACGGGCGCAGGCGTTCACGCAAAACTTTGCCCAGACCACCCGCGGCGCCGGTCAGCAGCAGACGGTTGAAGGGGGCACGGGAATCAGAATCAGACGTCATGGCAATCCCTGAACACATTGTTATTAGGTTTGTTGTAGGTTGTCGTATGACTGCGCTGAAGTATCGGTAGGGTTTCCCGGTCTTGTCAACGCGACTTTTGGTGTAAATGACGCAAGGGCCAAATCAAAAAACTGCCTCGTCATGCCAACCCCTGTGTGAGCGAGCAAGCTTGCTCCCACAGGGGGGATGCGGCTTCAGGGGTTTACAGCAACGAAATCGGATAGTTGATAAAAATCCGGTTCTCATCGAACTCGTTGTTGCTGAAGTCCCGGCGAATCGTCGCGTTGCGCCATTTCACGTTGAGATTTTTCAGCGGCCCGCTCTGTACGGTGTAGGCCAGTTCGGACTCGCGACCCCATTCCTTGCCGTCGGTAATGGTCCCGGTGTGCACGTTATCGCCGCTGATGTAGCGGTTCATCAGGGTCAGACCGGGGATGCCGAGGGCGGCGAAGTTGTAGTCGTGGCGAAGCTGCCAGGAGCGTTCCTTGGCGTTGTCGTAGCTGGCGTTGTAACTGTCGTTGGCCAGGGTGCCGCCGCTGGTACCGTTGACCCGCATCCAGCCGTTATCGCCACTGAGCTTTTGCAGGCCGACATAGAAAGTGTTGCCACCGTATTTGGCCGAGAGCAGGGCGAATGCGGTTTTGTTGTCCAGATCGCCCGCCAGCGCGCTGCCATTCTCCTTGCCGTTGAAGAAGCCGAGATTGGCGCCCAGGGTCCAGTCGCCCATGGGCTGGCTGTGACTGAGGTTGAAGTACTGCTGCTGATAAATGTCGCTGAGTTCGGCGTACCACACGCCGACCAGCGTGCGCTTTTCGTTGAAGGTGTATTCGCCACCGCCGAAGTTGAAACGGTCTGAGGTGAACGCACCTTTGCCGTTCATCGACATGTCTTCCATGCTCGCATCGTTACGCGGGCTGTTGGCGCGGAACTGGCCGCCGTAGAGGCTCAGGCCATTGATTTCGGTGGAGGTGATCTGGCCACCGCGGAAGGTCTGCGGCAGGGAACGGCCATCGTCGGAGCGCAGGATCGGCAGCACTGGCATCCACTCGCCGACCTTCAGTTCGGTCTTCGATACCTTGGCTTTGAGCGCTACACCCAGGCGGCCGAAATTGTCCGCCGGACGTCCATCATCGTGGATCGGCAACAATTGCGTACCGCCGGTGCCTTTGCCGCCATCGAGCTTCTGCGAATACAGCCCCAGCACGTCCAGGCCGAAACCGACGGTGCCTTGAGTGAAGCCGGATTTGGCGTCGAGGATGAAACTTTGCGTCCACTCCTCAGCCCTGCCCTGTGCGTTGTTGGGGTTGGTGAAGTTGCGGTTGAAGTAGGCGTTGCGCAGGTTCAGCGTGGCTTTGGCATCATCGACGAAGCCTTCGGCGCTGGCGCTTAGCGGAGCCAACAAGACGAGGCTGCTGCAGCCAATCAGGCTCAGGGGAGAGCGGATGAAAGTCGTGCGGGAATGACGAACGGATTTGCGGACGAAAGTGCTCACTATGACGCTCCCTTGTTTCTTGTTTTTATTTATGTTGTGCGTTGTCGTACAACATAGGGGGCGATATTTGCGGAGCTTCAGGGGAATGTCAACAGGAAGTTATACGATGACCATCAAAGCGCAAGCAGCCCTGATCATGGCGTGAGCAGGGCTGTTTCGGCGCAATCAATGGTTGTAGAGCGCTTCGCTGTTATCTATCAGCGGATTTTTCTCGGTCAGCACGATCTGCGCAATTTGATCCTTGCGCATGAAGCTGACTTTCGGATGAGACTGTGCGTAACGGATGAACCGCTCCATGGCTTCGACCATCGCGGGAGTGCCGCCAATCCGGTCGTGCAAACTCACCGACATCATCCGTCGCTTGTTGGCGCCCAGTTCATGCCCGCGCTGGGCTATTGCCTTGGCCAGTTCCGGGTGCTTGAGCGCCGCTTCGCCGACCACATGGGAGGTGACTTTGATTGCGGTGCGATCCCACAGGTCAAGCATGCGCCACAGGCCTTCCTTGTAGCCATAATCAAACCAGGTCTGCGCCGGAAAGTCGGGGTAGCCCTTGGGCAGCGGGCTACCTGAGAACGGGCTTTCGGCGCCCTCGGGCTGGCCGCCGGTTTCGAATTGCATCGACACCGAGATCACCAGTTGCGAACCGTCCGGCCACGGGCGTTCCTGAGCAAAGGTGAGGGGGGATTAGCAGGGCGGCTGCCAGAAGGCTTTTCAGCAAGCCGTGTGAGCGTTGTGGGTGGGGCGTATTCATAACGGGCACCATGCAGATTGAGAAGGGTTGCAAGGATGGCAGTCGCCCGACGCGGGAAAAATCCGCTGTCGGCGAGAGGACCTTTAAACAAATTTTACGAATCCGGCTTCACATGATGGCGGGCGACACGCAGCCTCATTGATCAACACAACGCCTACAAAGGCTTTGCGGTGGTGTTCAGGCCGCAATCATCGGCGGCAGGGTGCCGAGTAGCGAGACGGCGGCAACTGCCCCGATCCCCAGCAACCATTCGATCATCACACTGCGTCTGAGCGCGCCGATCCGCTGTTCGCAATCCTCGCTTCGCGAGCGATTGAACAACGCCAACCCCAGCATTCCCAGCACCAGCAATGCCTTGATCAACAGAATCAGGGCGAACCCGCTGAACAATGGTGTTGGCCACCACTGGCCGGTCAGCACGCGAACGTTGATCAACCCGGTGATCAACAGGCCTGCAACCAGCGCATAGCCGACACCACTGAAGCGCCGCAGGATCTGGCCCATGGGTTCGCTTGGCGCGCGCAGCAGCATCACCAGCAACAACAGCCCGCCGAGCCACGCTGCCACACAAATCAAATGCAGGGCCTGATTGAGGATCAGCAGTTGTCCGCTCAGACCCTCCAGCATCGCGCCGTGACCGACCGGCGCCAGTGTCACCGCCAGCAGCGCGCTCAGCCCCAGCCGCAAGGGTGTGCTTGAACGCCAGGGTGTAAACAGCAACGCCAGCAGCGCTGCGTTGAGCAGCAAATGCCAGCGCCAGACTTGACCAAAAAATGTTTTGCCAAACACCAGCGCAAGCGTGTCCGGATCGAATGCCGCCGCCGTTGAACCGGCCATACTCGCGGTGATCAGCAACGCCCAGGCCACCCCGCTGAGCAGCGCAACGGTCGCCAGCCAACGGGCCAGTCGCGCGGTACGAAGGTCTAGCATCCGCGCTTCGCCCTTGAGCAGCAACGGTCTGAACAACCAGACCCCGAACAACATCAACACCACGCTCAAATGCAGGAACCGGCACAGCACCAGCGCTTCACTCATGAATTACTGACCAACCTTGAACTGATAGGCGCCTTCGCTCTTGTGCGTGTCGACCGACACCGCGTGCCATTCGACTTTGTACTCACCGCCAGTCAGCGGTGCCGCAGGGGTGACGATCAGGGTTTTCTTGTCTTTGTCCTGGGTGGTCAGCGCTTTGACCGCGACCGGCACGCCATCCTTGGTCAGCGTGACTTTGGTGAAACTGGCTTCCACACCCTCGGAGAACGTCAGGCGCAGATCCGCAGGTGCGGCGACGGTGCTGTCGGCAGCCGGGGTCTGGCTTTTCAGGTGGGCGTGGGCCCATACCGAAGAGGCGGCGAACAGCGAGGCGAGCAGGGCCGTGGTGGTCAGAACGTTCTTGAACAGCATCGCAGGTACCTCTGGGGCAGGATCGAATAAGGGGGCAGTTTAGCCATGCGACTGCGTCTATACGAAGTTTTGTTTTCAGCGGTCGCCCCAGTGGCAGAGCGGGTGCTAGTCTTGGGCAAGGTTGTTGTCAGGGAGCCCACATGGGCAATCACAAGATCGAGATTCGTCGCAGTAACGTCGAAAAAATTCTCCTGGCGGCGGAAAAGGTTTTCGCCGAAAAAGGTTTCGGTGGCACCGCCATGGCCGACATCGCCGCCGAAGTGCAACTGCCGCGCTCCAACCTGCATTACTACTTCTCAACCAAGAGTGAGTTGTACAGCGCCGTGCTGTTCGACCTGCTGGAAGTGTGGAAGCAGGATGCGTTGTGCTTCGAGATGTTCGACGATCCGCGTGTGGTGCTCAGCAGCTATATCCGCGCCAAGATGAACCACTCGCGCAGCCGGCCGTACGGTTCAAAAGTCTGGGCCAACGAAATCATCCACGGCGCGCCGACGCTGGGCGAAGCGCTGGACGCCAGCCTGTACGACTGGGCGAAGATGAAGGAAGCGAAGATTCGGCAGTGGGTCGATGACAAGCGGATTTTGCCGGTGGAACCGTCGAGCCTGCTGTACATGATCTGGGCTTCGACCCAGCACTACGCCGACTTCGACCATCAGGTGAATATCTTGAATGATCACCAGCCACTGTCGGACATGCAGTTCGAGCGGGCGGTGCAGACGGTGACCAGTGTGATCTTGCGCGGGATCGGGTTGGAGCCCTGAGACGTGGGGCGCGGCGGCCAGCCTCTTCGTAAGCAACCCCGCTCCCACAGGAAAATACATTCCAACTGTGGGAGCGGGCTTGCTCGCGAAGGCGTCAGGTCAGACGCCTCAAGCCTCAAGCCTCAAGCCTCAAGCCTCAAGCCTCAAGCCGAAACGTGATACGGATTTCTCGGATCATGATTCCAGTCCAGAAACGGCTTGCCCGTCTCCATCGGTACCATCTCGATGCAATCAGCCACCGGACAGGTGATCTGACACAGATTGCAGCCCACACACTCGTCATCGATCACTTCGTATTTATGCGTCCCGTCGGCCTGCTTCAGGCTGCTGATCGCCTGATGTGAGGTGTCCTCGCAAGCAATGTGGCAACGCCCACAACCAATGCACGCCTCCTGATCAATTTTCGCGATGACCTGATAGTTGATATCCAGGTACTTCCAGTCGGTGGTATTGCCCACCGCACGCCCGGAAAACTCGGCGATGTTGGCGTAACCCTGACTGTCCATCCACCGCGACAAGCCGTCTTTCATCTCCTCGACAATCCGGAAGCCATGCAACATGGCCGCCGTACACACCTGCACCGCGCCGCTGCCCAGCGCCATGAATTCCGCCGCATCGCGCCAACTTCCGATGCCGCCAATCCCGCAGATCGGCAGGCCTTGGGTCTGCGGATCGCGGGCGATTTCCGCGACCATGTTCAGCGCAATCGGCTTGACCGCCGAGCCGCAGTAACCACCGTGGGTGCTTTTGCTGCCGACGGTGGGCAGGGCGACCATGTGTTCCAGATCGACGCTGGTGATCGAATTGATGGTGTTGATCAGCGACACCGCATCGGCACCACCGCGATGGGCGGCGCGGGCGGCGACGCGGATGTCGGTGATGTTCGGGGTCAGTTTGACGATCACCGGCAGCGAGCTATACGTCTTGCACCAGCGGGTGACCTGCTCGACATATTCCGGCACCTGACCGACTGCCGCACCCATGCCACGCTCGGGCATGCCGTGAGGGCAGCCGAAATTCAGTTCGATGCCATCGGCGCCTGTGGCTTCCACCAGCGGCAGGATGTGTTTCCACGACTCCTCCACGCACGGCACCATCAACGACACGATCAGTGCGCGATCCGGCCAGTCCTTTTTCACCTGAGTGATTTCGCGCAGGTTGATTTCCAGCGAGCGGTCGGTGATCAGTTCGATGTTGTTGATGCCCAGCACTTCGCGGTTGTTGCCGTAATGGGCTGAGTACCGTGACGACACGTTGACCGCCGCAGGGTCTTCTCCCAGGGTCTTCCAGACCACGCCGCCCCAGCCCGCCTCGAAGGCACGCACCACGTTGTAGGCCTTGTCGGTCGGCGGCGCGGAGGCCAGCCAGAAGGGGTTGGGGGCTTTGATGCCGGCGAAGACAATCGAGAGATCGGCCATTTACGCAGCCTCCACATTGAGCATCAGTTGAGCGTTGATGGCCTCGGCGGCCCGTTTGCCGTGCTGCACGGCTTGCACGGTCAGATCCTGGTCGAGGCTGGTGCAGTCGCCACCGGCATACACGCCGGGAATGCTGGTGCGCAGATTGGCGTCGACCTGGATTCGTTCGCCCTGACGCTTGAGTTCGCGAGCCAGCGGGTCGGTGAGGGCGCTGCTGTCGAAGGCCTGGCCGATGGCTTTGAAGATCGCATCGGCGGCCAGTTCGAAGGTTTCGCCCGTGGTTTGCAGGCGACCGTCGACCAGATCGGTGCGGGCAAAACGCATACCGCACACGCGGCCCTGATCGTCGAGCAAGACTTCTTCCGGTTGTGCCCAGGTCAGCAGGCGTACCTGATTGGCTTTGGCGATGTCCTGTTCGTGACCGGTCGCGCCCATGTCCGCCGCGCCACGGCGATACACCAGATTGACGTCTCGGGCACCGAGGCGGGCCATTTGCACGGCCATGTCGATGGCGGTGTTGCCAGCGCCGAGGACGATGCAGCGCTGCGCCAATGGCAGTTGCGTGAGGTCATCGGCCTGGCGCAGTTCGCGGATGTAATCGGTGGCGGCGAGCAGCCCTGGCGCCTCTTCGTGGGCCAGACCGAGTTGTTTGCTGGCATTGAGGCCCAGGCCAAGGAACACCGCATCGAACTGTTGGTGCAGTTCGCTCAGAGTCAGATTGTCGCCGAGTTTCTGCCCGTGACGGATTTCGATGCCGCCGATCTGCAGGAGGAAATCCAGCTCCTTTTGCGCGTAATCGTCGACCAGTTTGTACTTGGCGATCCCGTACTCATTGAGGCCGCCGGCCTTCTCCCGCGCTTCGAAAATCACCACATCATGGCCGTGCATCGCGCTGCGGTGCGCGCAGGACAACCCGGCCGGGCCGGCACCGACCACGGCAATCCGTTTGCCGGTGGTGGCAGCGCGCTGGAACGGGTGTTCGCTGAAGTGTGCGTTGTCCACGGCGTAGCGCTGCAACAGGCCGATCAGCACCGGCGCGCATTCCTGGGCGTTGTTGCGCACGCAGGCTTGCTGGCAAAGGATCTCGGTCGGACAAACCCGCGCACAACTGCCGCCGAGGATGTTCGCCGAGAGGATTTTCTGCGCCGCGCCGGGCACGTTGTCCTGATGGATATTGCGGATGAACGACGGGATGTCGATCTCGCTCGGGCACGCATTGACGCAGGGCGCGTCGTAGCAATACAGGCAGCGCGACGCTTCCAGATGCGCCTGCCGGGCATTGAGCGGCGGCGCCAGATCGGTGAAGTGGCCGGCGAGGGCGGCTGCGCTTTCGTGCGGATGCGGTAGATGGTTCAGGGTCTCGATCACGGTTTTTTGCCTCACGGTTATTGAGGTGCTCTGCCTCTGATGGGCAGTGGTTTTTGTAGTGTCCGGGCGGGCCCCTTCGCGAGCAGGCCGCTCCCACATTTGGAATGCGTTCCCCTGTGGGAGCAGGCTTGCTTGCGAAGGCCGAAGGCCTGGTTCTCAGCGTTTCACCGCAGTGGGCTTGTGCATCTGTGCCCGTTTACTCAGCAAATCAAACACCGCCGGATACGCCGGTCGTTCGATATACCGTCCGGCACCACGCTCGGCGCGCAGGTCGCCATCGGCCCAGACCACTTTGCCCTGGCTGACGGTATGGCTCGGCACACCGCGCACGGTCTTGCCTTCGAAGATGTTGAAGTCCACCTGCTGATGGTGGGTTTTGGCGGAGATGGTGCGGGTGCCCTGCGGATCCCACAGCACCAGGTCGGCATCGGCACCGACGCGAATCGCGCCTTTGCGCGGGTAGAGATTGAAGATTTTTGCGGTGTTGGTGGAGGTGAGGGCGACGAAGTCCTGCATCGACAAGCGCCCGCTGTTCACGCCTTCATCCCAAAGCACGGCCATGCGGTCTTCGATGCCGGCGGTGCCATTGGGAATCTTGCTGAAGTCGTCGCGCCCGGCGGCTTTTTGCTCGGCACAGAAGCAGCAGTGATCGGTGGCGGTGGTGTGCAGGTTGCCGTTTTGCAAGCCGTGCCACAGCGCCTCTTGGTGACCCCGCGGACGGAACGGCGGACTCATCACGTAACCGGCGGCGGTTTGCCAGTCCGGGTGTTGGTAGACGCTGTCATCCAGAAGTAAATGCCCGGCGAGCACTTCGCCGTACACCGGTTGACCCTTGCTGCGGGCGTAGGTGATTTCGTCGAGGGCTTCTTTGGTCGAAACGTGGACCAGATACAGCGGCGTGCCAAGGGTTTCGGCGATACGAATGGCGCGACTTGCCGCTTCACCTTCGACCTGCGAAGGACGCGACAGAGGATGCGCTTCCGGCCCGGTAATGCCCTGCGCCATCAACTTGCGTTGCAGGTGATAAACCAGTTCGCCGTTTTCCGCGTGGACGGTCGGCACCGCCCCCAGTTCCAGGCAGCGTTCGAAGCTCGCCACCAAGGTATCGTCGGCGGCCATGATCGCGTTTTTGTAAGCCATGAAATGCTTGAAGCTGTTGACCCCGTGATGGCTGACCAGTTCGGCCATTTCCTCACGCACCTGCTCGCTCCACCAGGTGATTGCAACGTGAAAGCCGTAGTCCGAGGCGGATTTTTCCGCCCAGCCGCGCCATTGATCAAACGCCTCCATCAGCGACTGCTGCGGGTTGGGAATCACGAAGTCGATGATTGACGTGGTGCCACCGGCCAGACCGGCCGCCGTGCCACTGAAGAAGTCTTCACTGGCCACGGTGCCCATGAAGGGCAGTTGCATATGGGTGTGCGGATCGATGCCGCCGGGCATCATGTATTGGCCGCTGCCGTCGAGCACTTCGGCACCGGCGGGAACATCAAGGTTTTCACCCATGGCTTTGATCACGCCATCAGCGCAATAGACGTCGGCGCGGTAACTTTCATCGTGGGTAACAACGGTGGCGCCACGGATCAACAGAGACATTCCGAGTTCCTCGCAGGCATGACCGACTTGTGTCGGTTCTAGATGTTTTATTGAGGTACAGCGTTGATCGGTGTATTCCTGTCATCGCTGTCAGGAATAGAAACTAGTCGCAGTTTTGCAATAGTTCAAGATAATTTTTTATAAGCTTATTGTTGGACTAAGACATTGATAAATAAGGATAAAAAGCAAAAATCACCAAAATGGTGAGGCCTCTCACCATTTTGACGCACTTGACAGGATGGAAATATGGTCAAGATTTCTTATGTGAAATCAGCCGCTTGAAGTTGAGCTGCGGTTGATCGCTCATGAATAAAAAAATGCAGTGCACCAGATTGAGTCCTGACCATTCGGACAACTTGCCAAGTGTTTAGCCTGAGCGCTCAGACAAGTTTTACCGGATACCTCGGGTGAATAATTAAAACTGATGAATATCAGAAAGTTGCACCACGTTTGAAGCCCGGCGCGAGGGGCAGGCGGAGTACCCGGCACGTTTATTGATGCCGCCGCTGACACCATGGCCGGTGCATGAAAGTTGTCAGTTCCTCCGGCCATCGTCCGGCTTGTGCGTTCATACGCCAGCCGCCTGATGAGCAAAAAATAATCAGAAGAACAGTGGAGCGGCCATGCAACAGAACAGATCGCAAGTGACCGAGCGCGACGGCTTGTTTGAACTCGAAGCCGGCAGCGACGTCCTCGACAGTCCCCGTTACAACCACGACATGGCACCGACCAAGGTGCACGAACGAACCTGGAACAAATGGCATATCACCGCGTTGTGGGTCGGCATGTCGATCTGCGTGCCGACCTACACCTTGGGCGGCGTGCTCACCGCGTATTTCGGCCTGTCGGTGGGCGAAGCGTTGGTGGCGATTCTGTTTGCCAACCTCATTGTGCTCATCCCCCTGACCCTTAATGCCTTCCCCGGTACCAAGTACGGCATACCGTTTCCGGTGTTGCTGCGCTCATCCTTCGGCATCCTTGGGTCCAACGTGCCGTGTCTGATTCGCGCCTTGGTGGCCTGTGGCTGGTTCGGTATTCAGACAATGTTTGGCGGGTTGGCCATTCACCTGTTTCTCGGTTCGGTGTTCGACGGTTGGAAATCGCTCGGTGGAACCGGGGAGGTGATCGGCTTCATGATTTTCTGGGCGTTGAACCTGTGGGTGGTGATCCGCGGTGCCGAGTCGATCAAGTGGCTGGAAACCTTGTCTGCGCCGTTGCTGGTCGCGGTCGGCATCGGCTTGCTGGTGTGGGCGATGCCCAATGTATCGATGACCGAGCTGATGGCGATCCCGGCCAAGCGTCCAGAAGGGGCAAGCGTGGTCAGTTACTTCGCTGCCGGACTGACCGCCATGGTCGGGTTCTGGGCCACGCTGTCGTTGAACATTCCTGACTTCAGCCGTTACGCCAAGAGCCAGAAGGATCAGATCCTCGGGCAGATCATCGGTCTGCCGTTGACCATGTTTCTGTTCGCCGCCCTCGGTGTGGTGATGACCGCCGCGTCGGTCAAACTGGTTGGCGTCACGGTCTCCGATCCGGTCACGTTGATTGGCCATATCCAGAGCCCGGTGTGGGTGGCAGTGGCGATGGCGCTGATCATCGTCGCCACGCTCTCGACCAACACCGCCGCCAACATTGTTTCGCCAACCAACGATTTTCAGAACATTGCCCCCAAGGTGATCAACCGCACCAAAGCCGTGTTGCTGACGGGCGTTGTCGGCCTCGCGCTGATGGCCCATGAACTGCTGAAAAAACTCGGCTGGATTGTTTCCGATGTCAGCCTGGAGTCTGTGTATTCCAACTGGCTGCTGGGTTATTCGAGCCTGCTAGGGCCGATTGCCGGGATCATGGTGGTGGATTATTTCCTGATCAGGAAACAACGACTGGATCTGGCCGGGCTGTACCGCGACGACGTCTATCCGGCGTGGAACTGGGCCGGTTTTGTTGCGTTTGGCGTACCGGTGGTGTTGACCGTGATGTCGCTGGGCAGCGATGCGTTCAGCTGGTTCTACAGCTATGGCTGGTTCACCGGCTCGGCGCTGGGCGGGATTATTTATTACGGGTTGTGCGTGATGCGTGCGCAGCCCTCTGCCGTTAAAACAGCGGTGTAGCGGATGGCCTGTTCGCGATAGCGGTCTACCCGACACCACAGCAATATCCATAAGAAAAGCAGCCTGAGGAGATCCCCATGAACGCAGCCGTAGACGTTCTGCAATCGAGCCATCAGCACATCAACCGTGATCGCCTGTGGGCCTCGCTCATGGAACTGGCCAAGCTCGGTGCCACGGTCAAGGGCGGGGTTTGTCGCCTGGCCCTGACCGATCTCGACCGCCAGGCCCGCGACCTGTTTGTGCAATGGTGCAAGGATGCCGGATGCAGCGTCACCGTCGATGCCGTCGGCAACATCTTCGCCCGGCGCCCCGGGCGCAATCCCGATTTGCCACCGGTGATGACCGGCAGCCACATCGACACCCAGCCCACCGGCGGCAAGTTCGACGGCTGCTTCGGCGTGCTTGCCGGCGTCGAAGTCCTGCGCACGCTCAACGACCTCGGCGTGGAAACCGAAGCGCCGCTGGAAGTGGTGGTCTGGACCAACGAAGAAGGCTCACGATTTGCCCCGTGCATGATGGGCTCCGGGGTGTTCGCCGAGAAATTCACCCTCGAAGAAACCCTCGCCAAAGTCGATGCCGACGGCGTGACCGTTGGCGAAGCACTCAATGCCATTGGCTATGCCGGTCCGCGAAAAGTCAGCGGGCATAAGGTTGGCGCCTATTTCGAGGCGCACATCGAACAAGGTCCTATCCTCGAAGACGAACAGAAAACCATCGGCGTGGTGCTCGGCGCGCTGGGGCAGAAGTGGTTCGACCTCAAGCTGCGCGGCGTAGAGGCGCATGCCGGTCCAACGCCGATGCACTTGCGTAAAGACGCGCTGGTCGGCGCCTCGGTGATCGTCGGTGCGGTCAACCGCGCCGCCCTCGGTCATCAACCCCATGCCTGTGGCACCGTCGGATGCCTGCAAGCCTATCCCGGCTCGCGCAACGTCATTCCCGGCGAAGTGCGTATGACCCTCGACTTCCGTCATCTGGAACCGGCGCGGCTGGACTCGATGATTGCCGAGGTGAAGCACGTCATCGACGCCACGTGCGAAGAACATGGCCTGACTTACGAACTGACCCCGACTGCCGATTTCCCGCCGCTGTACTTCGAAAAAGGCTGTGTCGAAGCCGTACGCGGCGCGGCGAAAGGTTTGGGGCTGTCGCACATGGACATCGTCAGCGGCGCCGGCCACGACGCGATCTTCCTTGCGGAGTTGGGGCCTGCCGGGATGATCTTCGTGCCGTGCGAAGGCGGCATCAGCCACAACGAAATCGAAAACGCTGCACCGGATGATCTGGCGGCGGGCTGTGCGGTGTTGTTGCGGGCGATGCTCGCGGCTTCGGCGATGGTGGCGCAAGGGCAGCGGGCTGCTTGAAGATCAAAAGATCGCAGCCTGCCGCAGGCTGCGATCTTTTTGCTGTCACCCAAATGTCATCAATCCATGCGATGTTGCCGCCCATGAAAATCATCACCTCGGGCGCGGCCTATCTGGATATCGATGCCTATGCCTGCTGTATCGCCTACGCAGAACTGTTGAACCTGCAAGGCATTCCCGCTCGTGCCGTCAGCAGCACACAACCCAACGCCAGCGTGTCGAAAACCGTGCTCGGTTGGGGCCCGGCTCTGCACGTTTACGCCGCGAAGCCGAACGACGAATTCGTCCTGGTCGACGTGTCCGACTATCACCATGTCGACCCAATAGTGGTGCTCGATCAGGTGGTGGAAGTGATCGACCATCATCCGGGTTATGAACATTACTGGGCGCAGAAGCTTGGGACTGCCGCCGATATCCGACCGATTGGCGCGGCGGCGACGCAGGTTTTTCAGCGTTGGCAGGCGGCAGGTTTGGTGTCGCAGATCAGCGAGCAAAGCGCCGCGTTATTGGCCACGGCGATTCTGGATAACACGCTCAATTTCACCGGGCAGACGACTACGGCGGCAGATATCGGGGCGTATGCCGAACTTGCGTCAAGAGCCAAGCTTTGTGCTGACTGGGCCGAACAGTATTTCCTTGAATGCCAGGCCGGCATCGAAGCTAACCTCGCCGCTGCGTTGGCAGCCGATTTGAAACGGATGAAGCCCGACAGCCATTTGCCACATAACTTCGCGCAAATGACGGTGTGGGATGCCGATGCCTTGCTGCAAAAACACCGCCCGACGATCAACTGCTGGATGGCAGAGCAGGGCGAGGACGGGGTGCTGAATGTCATCGGTATCCGCGACAGGAAAAGCTGTTTTCTGGCGCCATCCACCGTTAGCCAACAAAAATTGAATAGGTTGTTGGCTCTCGATTGGGAGGCTGGAGTGGCTGTTGTAGCGCCTTCAATGCTGCGCAAGGAATTGTTGAAACTGGGGCTTTTTGCTGCCAGTCAAGGCGCGCCAAACAGCATCGTCCAGTAACCCTCTGCATCGCTGCGCGCTAGGCTTGCTCGCGAAGGGGCCAGTCCCGGTAACACAAATTCCCAGGCCCACCATCCTCACCGGTTTAACACATCCCCCATCCACTCCAGATACTGCCTGCGCTCGGAAATCGAGTTATGCCCGGAATCCGGCACCACTTTGAGCACGGCCACGCCCTTGGGGAAATACCCCAGCAAGCGCTCGGTGCTGGCCCGGGGAATCACCTCGTCATCACTCGCCGCCAGCAGCAACGTCGGCACACGAATATGCGCAGCGTACTTGCCCGACTCGAAACGATCCTTGAGCAACCACTTCACCGGCACCCACGGGTATTGCCGCGCCGCAATTTCTTCGAGGCTGTTGTACGGCGTCACCAGGATCAACTGCGCCGCCGGACGCTCACTGGCCAGGCGCACGGCGACGCCCGACCCCAGACTGCGCCCGACCACGGCAATCTGCGGATGGCGGGCAGATACCTGATCGAACAACGCCAGCGCATCTTCGGCAATCGCTTCTTCGGATGGCGAACCGCCGCTACCACCAAAGCCCCGATAGTGCAGGAAAAACAGCGCGTAATCGGGAAACGCTTCGGCAAACGCCGGCAGATTGCGCGATACATCCTCGGCATTGCCGCCGAAATAGATCAGCGCCCGAGGCCCGACGCGCTCGCGCGTAGCGACCCAGATGTCGGCGTCCGGCATCGACAGTTTCAAACGCGAATCGGCGCTCTCGATGGCAGGGGGCTGCGGAAAATAGATCAGCGAGCGCTGGAAAAAGAACAGCGCGGCGCACAGCACCACGTAAACGGCGACGATCAATGCGACGAGTGACATCAGGGTTCGGGACATTCGGCTACTTTTAACGGGGTGTGAGGGTTTGCTGTCGCAGTGTAGTCCAGCGGTTCGCCCCGGCAGCGCTCCAACACAACATGCAACAGACTCACGCAGCGGGGGAGGCAGCATGAGCCACACTGAGGGTTACTCCCGTCGCCGATTGCTCACGCTGGCTGCCGGGGGTTCGGCGGTCTTCACCTTTGAACGGGCGCTGGCCGCTGTCACATCGTGCGCCGCTACCGGAGGCCAAGCCATGCAGACCCGTGTCATCCCTTCAAGCTCGGAGCCCCTGCCTATGGTGGGACTGGGCACCTATCGCGGTTTTGATGTTGTGCCCGGCGATCTGGCCTACAAGCAACTACCGGCGGTGCTCGATGAATTGTTCGCCAAGGGCGGTACGGTGGTCGATAGCTCACCCATGTATGGCCGCGCCGAACAGACCACCGGCGAATTGCTGTCGATCCACGAACCGCGCTCGCCGGCGTTTCTGGCCACAAAGGTGTGGACGCGCGGGCGCAAGGAAGGCATCGCGCAGATGGAGCGGTCGTTCAGCCTGCTGCGCACCGAGCAAATCGACCTGATGCAGATCCACAACCTGCTCGACTGGCAAACCCACCTGCCCACCTTGCGTGAATGGAAGGAGCAGGGGCGCATCCGCTACATCGGCATCACGCATTACACGCCTTCAGCCTATGACGAAGTTGAAGCGCTACTGAAGGCCGAACAGCTGGATTTCCTGCAGATCAACTACGCCCTCGACGACCGAGGCGTGGAACAACGCATCCTGCCACTGTGCCGCGAACGCGGGGTGGCGGTGATCTGTAATCGGCCATTCGGCGGCGGTGGTTTGCTCGCCCGGCTCAAGGGTAAACCGCTCCCGGCGTGGGTCTCGGATGTGCAGGTCAACAGTTGGCCGCAACTGGCGCTGAAGTTTTTGCTGGCGCATCCGGCGGTGACTTGCGTCATCCCGGGTACCGGGAATCCGCGTTACATGGCCGATAACGTCAAGGCCGGATTCGGTCCGATGCTGACTGATGCGCAACGCCATCAGTTGATTGCATGGGTCGGTTAGGCCCGTTCAACCGCGAAACCGCAGCGCCTCCAGCAACAACGCAAACGCCGGTGCCGCCTGGCGCCGACTCGGGTAGTAGAGGTGATAACCGGCGAAGCGCGGGCACCAGTCTTGCAGAACTTGCACCAGCCGACCCTCTGCCAGATGCGCCGTGACGAGGTTCTCCGGGATGTAACTCAGGCCAAAACCGTCCAGTGCCGCGTCGAGTAACGGGTAGACACCATTCAGCGTGATCTGCCCGGACACCCGCACCTTGAGGCTTTCGCCGTCCTTTTCAAACTCCCAGGTGTACAGCCCGCCATTGGTGGGCAGGCGCAGGTTGTTGCAGGCGTGGTCGGTCAGGTCACGTGGCGTTTGTGGCGGTGGACGGCTGGCGAAGTAGGCCGGTGAGCCGACGACCACCATGCGCATGTCCGGGCCGATGCGCGTGGCGATCATGCCTTGGGCGACGTCTTCGCCCAAGCGCACGCCGGCATCGAACCCTTGCCCGGCGATGTCAACGAAGCCGTAATCGCAGCAGACTTCGACGGCGATGTCGGGGTATTTCGGCAGGAACGCCTTGAGTACCGGGCGCAGCAGCCAGTCCAGCGAATGATCGGTGGCGCTGATGCGAATCTTGCCCGCCGGGGTTTCACGCAGGTTGCTCAGGGCGGCGAGTTCCAGTTCGATCTCTTCGAAGCGCGGGCCGATGGTTTGCAGCAGGTGCTCGCCGGCCTCGGTGGGGGAGACGCTGCGAGTGGTGCGCGTGAGCAGGCGCAGACCAAGGCGCGCTTCGAGGGCGCGGATGGTGTGGCTGAGCGCGGACTGCGAGATGCCAAGTTTGGCGGCGGCTTTGGTGAAGCTGCGCGCGCGCGCCACGGCGAGGAAGGCGAGCAGGTCACTGGCGTTTTCGCGAAGCATTAATGAGTTTCCTGCATAAGTTATTTCGAACTCTAGTCGATTATCTGAAGAGTCGGCGCCGGTAAAGTTCAGGCATCACTTGCTGGAGAGACCGCCATGAACCCGATTGCCGCTTCTGCGTTGACCCTTTCCTTGCTGGCCGCCGACGCCCAAGCCAGCGAAATCCCGCGAGTCACCGTTACGCCCAACGGCTCACAACCGTCGGCCCAGGGGCCGGCGGATTGGTTCACCGGAACCGTGCGGATCGATGCGCCGTTCAAGGGCACTGATCGGGCGCGGGTCAGTGGCGCTACCGTGACGTTTGAGCCGGGTGCGCGCACGGCGTGGCACACCCATCCGCTGGGGCAGACGTTGATCGTCACGGCCGGAGCGGGGTTTGTGCAGGAGTGGGGGCAGCCGGTGCGGCAGATTCGCCCTGGCGATACCGTGTGGATCGCGCCCGGCGCCAAGCACTGGCATGGCGCCGCACCGACCACGGCGATGACGCATATCGCCATCGCTGAAATGCAGGATGGAGAAGTGGTGAAGTGGATGGAGCAGGTCGGTGAGGCGCAGTATCCGCGCAGCGAGTGAACCCATGGCCCTCGGCCCAGGCCTCTCCCTGAGTGAGAGGCCTGGGCCGAGGGGTTTTTCAGATCATTTCCGGTAATGACGAAAGAATCTTGTCCAGCGTAATCGGATACTCACGCACCCGGGTACCGGTGGCGTTGTAGATCGCATTCGCCACCGCCGCGCTCACACCGCAAATCCCCAATTCACCGACACCTTTGGCCTTCATCGGCGATGAAACCGGATCGGTTTCTTCAAGGAAAATGACCTCCTGATGCGGGATGTCGGCATGCACCGGCACTTCATATCCGGCCAGATCATGGTTGACGAAAAACCCCATTCGCGTGTCCACCGCCAACGCTTCCATGAGCGCTGCGCCCACGCCCATGGTCATCGCGCCGATGACCTGACTGCGCGCTGCTTTCGGGTTGAGAATCCGTCCGGCCGAACACACCGCCAGCATGCGCCGAACACGAACCTCTCCCGTAGCGGCATCCACCGCGACCTCAACGAAGTGCGCTCCAAACGTCGACTGCTGATATTGCTCGGCGAGGTCAGCAAACTCGATGCTGTCTTCAGCCTGCAACGCACCATCGTGTGCGGCGTTGCGCAGCGCAACCTGCTGGTCGCCGACGCGCACCAGACCGTCGCTAAACTCAGCCTTGTCGGCAGCCATGCCCAACTTGCCTGCCACCGCTTCGCGCAGTTTCATGCACGCGGCATACACCCCGGCCGTCGAGCAGTTGGCACCGAACTGGCCGCCTGATCCGGCAGACACCGGGTAACTCGAGTCGCCCAGCCGTACGGTCACGTCCTGGAGTCCAACGCCCATCATTTCAGCGGCGGTCTGGGCAATGATCGTGTAACTGCCGGTGCCGATGTCGGTCATGTCGGTTTCCACCGTGACCTTGCCGTCGCGCTCCAGCCTGACCCGCGCGCCGGATTTCAACAGCAGGTTGTTGCGGATGGCCGCAGCGACGCCCATGCCGATCAGCCAGCGGCCCTCGCGGCGCGTGCCGGGTTGCGCATTGCGCTTGTCCCAGCCGAATTTTTCGGCACCGGTTTGCAGGCACTCAATCAAATGACGTTGCGAGAAGGGCCGCTCGGTGTTCACCGGGTCGACTTGCGTGTCGTTAAGGATGCGGAACTGAACCGGGTCGAGTTTGAGCTGCTCAGCCATTTCGTCCATGGCGATTTCCAGCGCCATCAGGCCCGGGGTTTCGCCGGGGGCGCGCATGGAGTTGCCTTCGGGCAGGTCCAGCGGCGCCAGGCGCATGGTGACCAGACGGTTTTCGGCGGCGTAGAGTAATTGGCTCGGTTGCGCCGCGACTTCCACCTTGCCGTCCTCCAGATTGCCAGACCAGCCTTCGTGGGCGATGGCCGTGAGCTTGCCATCCGCTGTCGCGCCCATGCGAATGCGCTGGAGGGTGGCGGGGCGGTGGGTGGTGTTGTTGGCGATCTGCGGGCGGGCGATGGAGAATTTCACCGGGCGGTTGGCCATGCGCGCACCGAGGGCCGCGAGGATCGCGTCGGCGCGGATGAACAGTTTGCCGCCGAAGCCACCGCCAATGTATGGCGAGATCAAACGGACGTTCTCCTTCGGCAGACCAAGGGTTTGGGCAACGTCGCCGACGCTCCAGGCGATCATCTGGTTGGAGGTCCACAGGGTCAGTTGATCGCCTTTCCAGGCGGCCAGTGTCGCGTGGGGTTCCATCATCGCGTGGGACTGATCGGGGGTGGTGTAGGTCTGATCGAACTGCACCGGCGCGGCAGCGAAAGCCTTGGCGAAATCGCCGTGGGTGACGTCCGGCAATTCGTCCTTCGCTTCGACACCCTGGTCGCGCACGCTGGCCAGATCGAACTCGCCTTTGGTCGCGACGTAATCGACTTTGACCAATTGCGCGGCGGCCCGTGCCTGTTCAAAGGTTTCGGCCACCACCAGCGCCACGGCCTGGTGATAGTGCTGAACCTGAGGCCCGGCCAGCAAGTGCGCCGAGTTGAATTTGCCTTTGCCGAGTTTGCCGGCGTTGGCCGCGGTGACGATCGCCAAAACCCCTGGCGCTGCGTTCGCCTCCTCCAGATCAATGTGGCTGATTCGGCCCTTGGCGATGGCCGCACCGACCATAAATCCATAAGCCTGATTGGCCACCGCTTCATGTTGCTCGTAGGCGTAAGGCGCCTGGCCGCAGGTTTTCAGTTTGCCTTCGATACGGTCGGTGGGTTTGCCGATGACCTTCAGTTGGTCGATCGGGTTGGTGGTGGCGGGCGTGTCGAATTTCATGCTTGCTCCCTCGCTTGCGCCAACACCGAGCCGAGTGTGCGCTCGACCAGGGTCAGTTTGAACTGGTTGTCGTGGGTCGGCGTGGCGCCGTCTAGCAGGCGCGCGCTGGCGGCTTTTGCGCCCTGGGGCAGCAGGGCTTCAGCCGTTTCCACCCGCCACGGTTTTGGCGCGATACCGCCAACGGCAACGCGGCCGCTACCGTCCTTTTGCAGAATCAAACCGACGGACACCAGGGCAAACGCGTAGGACGAACGATCACGCACCTTGTGATAAATGTGGGTGCCGCCCACCGGCGCCGGCAAAGTCACTGCGGTGATGAACTCGCCAGCGGTCAGGCTGGTTTCGATGTGCGGCGTGTGCCCCGGCAACTGATGAAAGTCCGCCATGGCGATGCGACGGGTGCTGCCATCGGGTTTGACCGTTTCAATCTGTGCGTCGAGGGCGCGCATCGCAATCGCCATGTCGCTTGGGTGGGTGGCGATGCAGGCATCGCTGACGCCGATGATCCCCAGTTGCCGACTGACCCCGCCAATCGCCGCGCAACCGCTGCCGGGGTTGCGTTTGTTACAGGCTTGATTCGTGTCGTAGAAGTAGGGGCAGCGGGTGCGTTGCAGCAGGTTGCCCGCCGTAGTCGCCATGTTGCGCAACTGCCCGGAGGCTCCGGCAAGCAAGGCACGGGAGAGCAGGGCGTAGTCCTTTCGCACGCGCGCGTCGGCGGCCAGATCGGTATTGCGGACCATGGCGCCGATACGCAAACCGCCCTCGGGCGTGGCTTCGATCTGATCCAGCCCCAGGTGATTGATATCAATCAGGTGCAGCGGAGTTTCGATGTCGAGTTTCATCAAATCCAGCAGGTTGGTGCCGCCAGCGATGAACTTTGCGCCTTCGACTTGCGCGGCTTGCGCTGCGGCTGTGGCGGGGGAGTCGGCGCGGCTGTAATTGAACGCTCTCATGCCGGCACCTCTGCGACTTCAGTGATGGCTTCGATGATGTTCGAGTAGGCGCCACAGCGGCAGATGTTGCCGCTCATGCGTTCCTGAAATTCAGCGGCGATCATTTGCGGTGGTTCGGTCAGGCTGGCGCTGACGTGGCTGGGAATGCCGTCGCGGATCTCCTTGAGCACCGCCACCGCCGAACAGATCTGCCCCGGTGTGCAATAACCGCACTGATAGCCGTCGTGCTTGATGAACGCGGCTTGCATCGGATGCAGGTTGTCCGGCATGCCGAGGCCTTCGATGGTGGTGATCTCGCTGCCTTCTTGCATGACCGCCAGGGTCAGGCAGGCGTTGATTCGCCGGCCATCGGCGATCACCGTGCAGGCGCCGCACTGGCCGTGGTCGCAGCCTTTTTTGCTGCCGGTCATCTGCAGGTTTTCGCGCAAGGCATCGAGCAGGGTGGTGCGATTGTCGACCTCAAGGGTCTGAGGTTTGCCATTGACGTTTAAGGTGATTTTGCTCATGGCCGATTGCTCCAGGTTGGCCGCATAGGCCTTGAGGCTGATAAAGGGGGGCATCGCAAACGCCGTCGCGGTCACGGCGCCGAGGATCAGAAATTTACGTCGGGAAATCGGCATGGTTCGATTCCTTTACTCTCATCAGGGCAGCAGGGTCACAAAAGGCCCAGAGGGGCGCGCCGGCATGTTTGCCAGTCTCGTTTGAGGAATGACCGCTGGAGAGAGGAAAAGGTTTTTGCGGATTTGCGCTATAGAGTTATGCGCATGGCTCATGAATCTTCAGATTTATTGTGGGAACGGGCATGCTGGCGAAGGGGCGTTTCAATCAACGAGAGGTTGAATGATCCACCGCTTTCGCGAGCACGCCCGCTCCCACAGGGGTTGCCTTCAGCCGTTATAAAAAATGAGCGCTCGCCTGGACGCGGGATCGCGCAGGCGTCGAGGCCTCGAGATCCAGCAAATGGGTGGCGAGAATGTCGCTCAGAAAGCGGAACTGATCGTTGATGCCGACCACTTCATTGCTGAAATGATGGGTCGCGGCGGGCATCAGCAAATCGTCGAAATCGTCGTTGAACACCAACGCCTGCGCCTTGCGTTGCACGACGTGTTGTTCGTAGTAGTTGCTGCCGAACACCGGGAAACTTACAGAGAGCGTGATGGTGTGAATCATGATGTGAACGCCTCGTTGTGGTTCGGATGGCGCAATCGTGCCTTTGATGTGCGGCGGGCGGAACGCAATCGTCGCGATGTTGGATATCGACGGTATTGATGGTTGGCGCAGACCCCTTGTGGGAGCTGTATTTGACCCAATACCAGACAAACGGCCTGTCTCCCGCACCTATACTCAAATTTGCCGCTCCTTACTCTGGGAGACCAAAACCGTGACACCGCGCGCGCTGCTCGTTGCCGCCCTGTTTCTGCTGGCCGGCTGCGCCTCTCCGGCGCGGGCCCCTGTAACGGTGCCGGCGGTGGTGGTTTCACCCGCCACCTGGCAGCAAATCGACCGCGAAATCGTCAACGCCTCGCAACAGTCCACCGAGCAGGTCAAGCTGTTCGCCCGTGGCTCGATGGAACATTGGCGCACTCGCGTCTATCAGCAAACTGAAGAAAATTTCATCCCGTGGTTCAGCAGTTACTGGACCCAGGAATGGCTGTCGATGAAGGTCAGTTGGTACACGATCAGCGCGGGTGGTGAGGAGGACGCGTCGGCCAAGCGTCTGGCGGCGTATCTGCTTGAGCAATATCAGGAAAAGGTGTTGGCGCCGGTGGCCGTGGAGATCGATCCGGACGCGATTCTTGGCCAGGCCACGGCGTTCTATGCGCAACTGATGGCCCGGCAGATGCCGCTCATCGCTCAGCGGCATGGCGTGCCGATGGCTCAGCTCAATGGACATTTGCAGAGGATTGCGGCGATCGCCCTCGGCCCGCCGCCGGCGCGGGATGCGTCGCTGTATCAGGTCATCAGCAGCGAACCGTTGAACACGCTGCCGGCCTACGCGGCGCTGATCGACAAAATCCACACCGACGGTGGTTCGAAAGGCATTGCCTCGACCGACGCCGGTATGGCCCCGGTGGCCAAACGCGCCAGCCAGCGGATGGAGGCGCAAATGGCCCCGCGCGGCGCCGCCAGCGCAGTGGCCGCTGCAGCCGGCAAGCTGGCCGGGGCGATGATTTCGGTGGGCGTTGCGGGTATTCGCGCAATCATCCAGGCCAACGACCGCCCCGACAGTGAGGCGCTGATCCGCAGCAGTCTGGGTAACACCTTCGACAAGGCCTGGTTGAAGCTGGTGCAAAACCCGACCACCGGTGTCATGGCCGGCACGCTGCACATGGCCGGGCAGATCGAGCGCAATCTGGGCGCAGGTGAAGAGCCGTTGGTCGGGTTTGGGGCGAACCGTGTCGAATGGCAGCCGCCACCATCGACCAATCAGCAGATCGAACCCAACCTGCAAGGAGAATGACCATGGCCTACATCGATATCTTTGTCGCCCCCGTGCCGACCGCCAATCGCGAGCAATACAAAAAACACTGTGTCATCGCAGCGAAACTGTTCAAGGAGTACGGCGCCCTGAGCGTCGTCGAATGCTGGGGTGATGACGTGCCGGACGGCAAGATCACGTCGTTCCCGATGGCGGTGAAACTCAAGGAAGATGAAACCGTGGCCTCCGGCTGGCTGATCTGGCCGGACAAGGCCACCCGCGATGCGGGCATGGCGAAAATGATGGACGACCCGCGCATGCAACCGGACGTCAACCCGATGCCGTTCGACGGGCAGCGAATGATCTTCGCCGGGTTCAAATACCTCATCGAACCTTGAAACTCACGCAAGTCCCTTTGTGGGAGCGGGCTTGCTCGCGAACGCGGTATGTCATTCAAAAATAATGTTGCCTGACACACCACTTTCGCGAGCAAGCCCGCTCCCACAGGTGTGTATTTCACTCTGCCGATGGAGTAATCCGACAGCCTTTGCGATGACGAATCTGCTCATCCGTTGGCCGCTCTCGGACAAACTCGAAGCGCGGCTCACCTTCGCTGTAATGCACCAGCCAGCCCCATTCGAGCTCGGCTTCGTCCTGCCCGGGACTCGGTGGCCTGGCCCACCACGGCTCTTTGCTGAGGATCTCGCGCATGGCGGCCTCCGGTTGATGGCAATCCTTGAACTATAGACTTGTGTGGCGAGTCGTCAGAAAGGGGCAGGTAGAATCGGCAATCACAACCCTATAAGGAGCCAGGCCATGACGGATGAAAAACACGGGGATCTGCCGTCCAAGCGGCTGTTCTTTGCCCTGGACTGTCCACTGGCGCAGCGCAAGGCGATTGCCCAGTGGCGTGGGGAGTTGGGCTTGAGGGCCGGCAAACCCGTGCCCGCCGACAATTTTCACCTGACGTTATTGTTTCTCGGTGCCGTGCCATTGGCGCAGATCGGCGAAGTCTGCGAAGCCGCCAGTAAGGTACGCACGCCGGGAGAGGCTGTGCGGATTTCGCTGGATCGCTTGCAGGTCTGGCATCGCGCCGGGGTGCTGTCGTTGGCGCCCGAGCAGGCACCGCAGGCGTTATTGCGTCTGGTCTATGCGCTTGAGCAGGCCATGTTGCCGTTTGGTTTTGAGGCGCCGTCACACGCGTTTCGCCCGCATCTGACGCTGGCCCGTGATTACCGTGCGCCCGAGCCGGAAGCCGCCACACCGCCGGAGTTCTGCCTGCGTGCCGAGCGCTTTGCCCTGTTTGAATCGCACAAGGGGCGCTACCGCGTTTTGCAGGATTGGCCGCTGACCTGAGCGACAAAAAAAGGCGCCCGAGGGCGCCTGAAATTCACCTGAGCCGAGGGAGCCAGGTGAGGCCGTTCATGTGGGGGCAGCGGTGGTAAGGCGCTGCGTGAACGGGAAATCATAAATCTTCAAACCGCCACCTATCCCCTGTGGGAATGGGCTTGCTCACGAAGGCGTCAGGTCAGCCAATTCACAGGTGCCTGAGACTACGCTTTCGCGAGCAAGCCCGCTCCCACAGGGGGTTTCGGTTACTGGCCGAGTTTCACCCGCGTCCAGCCGCGGGTCATGATCCGTTGGGTGGCAATCGGCTGATCCGGCACCGCATACAACGTCGCCATCACCGCTTGCGACGGATACGAGCCCGGATCGTTGCGGATCGCTTCATCCACCAGTGGCGTCGCCGCCGAGTTGGCGTTGCTGTAGCCGATGTTGTTGGTGACTTCGGCGATGATGTCAGCACGCATCAGGAAATTCATGAACAGGTACGCGTTGTCGACGTTCGCCGCATCACGCGGGATCGCGACCATGTCGTAGAAGCTGCCGGCGCCTTCCTTGGGGATGCTGTAGTCGATCTTCACGTTGTTGCCCGATTCCGCCGCCCGGGCCTTGGCCTGCAGCACGTCACCGGAATAACCGACGGCCACGCAGATGTTGCCGTTGGCCAAATCGGAGATGTACTTCGAAGAGTGGAAGTACGCCACGTACGGGCGGATCTTCATGAACAGCGCTTCGGCTTCGAGGATGTGCGACTTGTCCTTGTCGTTCACCGGATAGCCCAGGTAGTGCAGGGCGGCCGGGAGCATTTCGGTCGGCGAGTCGAGGAAGCTGATGCCACACGCCTTGAGCTTCTCGGCGTTTTGGGGCTTGAACAGCAAGTCCCAGGAATCGGTCGGGGCGTTGGCGCCGAGCACTTCCTTGACCTTGGCCGGATTGAACCCGATACCGATCGAGCCCCACATGTACGGGAACGCGTGAGCGTTGTCCGGATCACTGGCGGAGGCGTTTTTCAGCAGCACCGGGTTGAGATTCTTCCAGTTCGGCAGCTTCGATTTGTCCAGCGTTTGATACACGCCGGCCTTGATCTGCTTGGCCAGGAAACTGTTGGACGGCACGACGATGTCGTAACCGGATTTGCCCGCCAGCAAACGCGCCTCAAGGGTTTCGTTGCTGTCGAAGACGTCGTAGGTCACGCGGATGCCGGTCTCGTCTTCAAACTTCTTGACGGTGTCCGGCGCGATGTAATCGGACCAGTTGTAAACACGCAGCACCTTGTCGTTGGCCTGGGCGCCCATGGCCATTGCGCCCATTAAGGACAGTGTCAGCAGAGTCCTGCCAAACATTTTCATCGGTACAACTCCATTGTTCTTGTTCAAAAACTCAACGCGGTAAATCTGTGGCGAGGGGGCAAGCCCCGTCGCCACAACATCCGTTATCAAGCGCTGGCAGCGGTGCGTTGCGGTTGTTGCCACGACTCATTGGCGGTCTGATCCATCGCTTCCTGAATCGCACGTTTGCGGTTGGCTTCTGCCTTGCGGCCGAAATACCAGACCAGGAAGGTCACGATCGACACCGCCAGCAGAATCAGGCTGGCCACGGCGTTGATCTCAGGCTTCACGCCCAGACGCACCGCCGAGAACACTTCCATCGGCAGGGTGGTAGAACCCGGACCCGACACGAAGCTTGCCAACACCAGGTCATCCAGCGACAAGGCAAACGACATCATCCCGCCCGCCGCCAGCGACGGCGCAATCATCGGAATGGTGATCAGGAAAAACACCTTGAAGGGTTTTGCCCCCAGATCCATTGCCGCTTCTTCAATCGACAGATCCAGTTCACGCAGTCGGGCGGAAACGACCACCGCCACATAGGCTGCACAAAACGTGGTGTGGGCGATCCAGATGGTGACGATGCCACGTTCCTGCGGCCACCCGATCAACTGCGCCATCGCCACGAACAGCAGTAACAACGACAGACCGGTAATCACTTCGGGCATCACCAACGGCGCGGTGACCAAACCACCAAACAGCGTGCGCCCCTTGAAGCGTGTGACCCGCGTCAGCACAAACGCGGCCAGGGTGCCGAGGGCAACAGCGGCAATCGCGGTGTAGCAGGCGATTTCCAGCGAGCGCAGCACCGAGCCCATCAGTTGCGTGTTGTCGAGCAGGCCGACGTACCACTTCACCGACCAGCCGCCCCACACCGTCACCAGTTTCGAGGCGTTGAACGAATAGATCACCAGAATCAGCATCGGCAGATAGATGAACATCAGGCCGAAGATCAGCATGAACTTTGCAAAACTGAAGCGTTTCATCCCCGTGCCTCCATCTCTTTGGCCTGGCTGCGGTTGAACAGCAGAATCGGCACAATCAGGATCAACAGCATCACCACTGCCAGGGCGGACGCCACCGGCCAGTCGCGGTTATTGAAGAACTCTTGCCACAACACGCGGCCGATCATCAGCGTCTCCGGGCCACCGAGCAGTTCTGGAATCACGAACTCACCGACCACCGGAATGAATACCAGCATGCAACCGGCGATGATGCCGTTCTTGGCCAGCGGCACGGTGATTTTCCAGAAGTTATTGAAGTTGCTCGAGCCCAGGTCTGACGCGGCTTCCAGCAGGCTGCCGTCGTGTTTGACGAGGTTGGCGTACAACGGCAACACCATGAACGGCAGATAGGCGTAAACCACACCGATATACACGGCCGTGTTGGTGTTGAGGATCTCGATCGGGTGATCGGTGAGCCCCGTCCACATCAGAAACGCGTTGAGCAAACCGTTGTTGCTGAGAATGCCCATCCACGCATACACGCGGATCAGGATCGCCGTCCAGGTCGGCATCATGATCAGCAGCAGCAAGACGTTTTGCGCTTCCTTGCTCGCCTTGGTGATCGCGTAAGCCATCGGGAAGCCGATCCCCAGGCACATCAGCGTGCTCAGTGCCGCGACCTTCAGCGAGCCGAGGTAGGCCGACAGATAAAGGTCGTCTTCACCCAACAGGGTGTAGTTGCCGATGTTCAGCAACAGTTGGAATTTCTGCTCGGCGTAGGTGTAGATCTCCGAGTAGGGCGGAATGGCCAGGGCTGCTTCCGAGAAGCTGATCTTCATCACCAGAAAGAACGGCAGCATGAAGAACAGGAACAGCCAGATGAACGGAATGCCGATCACCAGTTTTCGCCCGCTGGGCACCAGGCGCAGGAATTGCTGATTGAAGGTTTTCATGAGCGCAGTACCACGCCGCTGTCGTCTTCCCACCAGACGTAGACCTTGTCGTCCCAGGTCGGCCGTGCGCCACGACGTTCGGCGTTGGCCAGGAACGACTGAACGATCTTGCCGCCGGGCAATTCCACGTAGAACACCGAGTGGCCGCCGAGGTAGGCGATGTCATGCACTTTGCCTTCGGACCAGTTGTAGCGGAACTCCGGTTGGGTGGTGCTGACGAGCATTTTTTCCGGACGGATCGCGTAGGTGATCGACTTGTCCTGTACGGAGGTGCTGACGCCGTGGCCGACGTAGATCTTCTGCTGCAAGTCCGGGCTGTGAATGATCGCGTGACCTTCCAGGTCTTCCACCACGGTGCCGTCGAAAGCGTTCACGTTGCCGATGAATTCGCACACCATGCGGCTGACCGGGGCTTCATAGATGTCGATCGGGCTACCAATCTGCGCGATCCAGCCCAGGTGCATGATCGCGATGCGTTCGGCCATGGTCATGGCTTCTTCCTGGTCGTGCGTCACCATCACGCACGTTACGCCGACGCGTTCGATGATTTGCACCAGTTCCAGCTGCATCTGCGAACGCAGCTTCTTATCCAGTGCGCCCATCGGTTCGTCGAGCAGCAACAGCTTCGGACGTTTGGCCAGCGAGCGGGCGAGGGCGACGCGCTGACGCTGGCCGCCGGACAACTGATGGGGTTTGCGCTTGGCGTATTGGGTCATGTGCACCAGGCGCAGCATCTCTTCGACGCGGGCGTCGATTTCGCTGGTGGGCAAACGGTCCTGCTTGAGGCCGAAGGCAATGTTCTGCGCCACGGTCATGTGCGGAAACAGCGCGTAGGACTGGAACATCATGTTGATCGGCCGCTCGTAGGGCGGCATGTCGGTGATGTCCACGCCGTCGAGCAAGATTCGCCCTTCAGTCGGGCGCTCGAAACCGGCCAGCATGCGCAGCAGGGTCGATTTGCCCGAACCGGAGCCACCGAGCAGGGCGAAAATTTCGCCCTGATGGATCTCCAGTGACACATCGTCCACGGCGGTGGTTTCGTCGAACTTCTTGGTCACGCGATCGACTTTCACCAGAACCTTTTTCGGTTGCTGATGACCTTCAAGAGCCTTCCTGTAAGTGCTGGAGGCGTTTGCCATGTGAAACTCCCAACAGGTTTCGTTCGCCGGGCCAATGTGGCCTGGCTTAAAAGTGGATTGCAGAGCGGTCAGCGCATTGCCTGTCGGATCACATCCCCCTGTGGGAGCGGGCTTGCTCGCGAATACGTCGTGTCAATCGACATCGTTGTTGCCTGACACACCGCTTTGGCGAGCAAGCCCGCTCCCACAGGGTTTTGCGTTGTCCTGACGGGCACTGCTCTTACCGATCCGGCTTGGTCGGCGCCGCCGTCCTGGCTGCCTGGGTCGTACTTGTTGTTATTACGGTTTGTCGTTTTCACGGATGACGGATGCACAAACGCGCAGCCGCCGACCCGTGGGGGCAGTAAACAGTGATGAAATCCCGGGTTGGGTCAGCGTTGGTTGCGTCGCGTCGCCCGTTGCCGGCAAGCCTGGCCGAACGCCTGGAAAATCCTCAGGTAGTTCGGGTTATCGAGTACCTGCCATTCCGGGTGCCATTGCACACCGAGGGCAAAGGTCGGGCTGTGCTCCACCGAGATCGCCTCGATCAGGCCATCCGGCGCCACCGCTTCGGCGCGCAGGCCGGGAGCGAGGCGGTCGATGCCCTGACTGTGAATCGAGTTGACATGGAACTCGTCCGGCAACCCCAGCGCTTCGAACACGCCGCCACCAAGCACGGTGACGGCATGGGCCGGTGCGTATTGCACGGCCACATCCGGGCTGTCGGCTTCGCGGTGATCGAGCATGCCCGGCAACTCATGCACCTTCTGATGCAGGCTGCCGCCGAACGCGACGTTCATTTCCTGGAAACCACGGCAAATGCCCAGCACCGGAACGCCCGCCGCAATGGCGGCACGCAATAAAGGGAGGGTGGTGGCGTCTCGCGCCGGATCGTGATCCGTGCCGGGGACGCTGGCTGGGCCTTGATAGTGGAAAGGTTCCACATTGGAGGGCGAGCCGGTCAGCAACAGACCGTCGAGTTGACCGAGCAGGTCATCGATTTCAGTCAGGTTGCCAAGGGAAGGAATGACCACCGGCAGCCCCAGCGCCGCAACGCTGACAGCGCGAACGTACTTGTCGCCGCTGATGTGATAGGGGTGCAGGCCAATCTGTTTGACGCACGCAGTAACGCCGATTAATGGCTTGAATGCCATTTTTATTCACCTCGAAGTTTGACACTTGAACGAGCTTTTCCGGAGCTTAGCCTCGTTGATTTTAATTAACAACTGCCATGTAAAAAATTCTAAACGCCGTTCATCCATCTTTCACGGTTTCTGGGTGTCCGGCGCTTGTGTTGGCATGAAAGTGTTAAAAAACGCCCTAAAAATAAAGGCTGGGCGGTCAGGTGTTCGCTATTGACTTCACTTTGTCTTTCGGATTGACTGGCTCGGCGAAACAGCAGTGAACATAATAATTAACAGCTAAATAGGTGCATCATGTCGGTCCCTCTGCGTGCCGTTCAACTCAACGAAGCAAACGCATTCCTTAAGAAACATCCTGAGGTTTTGTACGTCGACCTTCTGATTGCGGATATGAACGGTGTGGTGCGCGGCAAGCGCATCGAACGCACCAGTCTTCATAAGGTTTACGAGAAAGGCATCAACCTGCCGGCCTCGCTTTTCGCCCTCGACATCAATGGCTCCACGGTCGAAAGCACTGGCCTGGGGCTGGACATCGGCGACGCTGACCGCATCTGCTACCCGATCCCTGGCACCCTGAGCATCGAGCCGTGGCAAAAGCGCCCCACCGCACAATTGTTGATGACCATGCACGAGATCGAAGGCCAGCCGTTTTTCGCTGACCCGCGTGAAGTGTTGGCCAACGTGGTGCGCAAGTTCGATGAAATGGGCCTGACCCTTTGCGCGGCGTTCGAACTGGAGTTCTATCTGATCGACCAGGACAACGTGAACGGCCGTCCGCAGTCGCCACGTTCGCCGGTGTCCGGCAAGCGTCCGGTGTCGACTCAGGTCTACCTGATCGACGACCTCGACGAGTACGTCGACTGCCTGCAAGACATCCTCGAAGGCGCGAAAGAGCAGGGCATCCCCGCTGACGCCATCGTCAAGGAGAGCGCCCCGGCGCAGTTCGAAGTCAACCTGCATCACGTTTGCGACCCGATCAAGGCGTGCGACTACGCCGTCCTGCTCAAGCGTCTGGTGAAAAACATCGCCTACGACCACGAGATGGACACCACCTTCATGGCCAAGCCGTATCCGGGCCAGGCGGGCAACGGTCTGCACGTACACATTTCGATTCTGGACAAAGAAGGCAACAACATTTTCGCCAGCGAGGATCCCGAGCAGAACGCCGCGCTGCGACACGCAATCGGCGGTGTGCTGGAGACCCTGCCTGCGCAAATGGCGTTCCTCTGCCCGAACGTCAACTCGTACCGCCGCTTCGGCGCACAGTTCTACGTGCCGAACTCGCCGAGCTGGGGCATCGACAACCGCACCGTGGCGGTCCGTGTGCCGACCGGTTCGGCCGACGCCGTGCGCATCGAACACCGCGTGGCCGGTGCCGACGCCAACCCGTACCTGCTGATGGCGTCGGTGCTGGCCGGTATCCACCACGGCCTGACCAACCAGATCGAACCGGGTGCGCCGGTGGAAGGCAACAGCTACGAGCAGAACGAGCAGAGCCTGCCGAACAACCTGCGCGACGCACTGCGCGAGCTGGACGACAGCGAAGTCATGGCCCGCTACATCGACCCGCTGTACATCGACGTGTTCGTCGCGTGCAAGGAAAGCGAGCTGGCCGAATTCGAAAACTCGATCTCTGACCTTGAGTACAACTGGTACCTGCATACGGTCTGATTTGCAGACCAACACCGACCCAATGTGGGAGCTGGATTGCTCGCGAATGCGGTGTGTCATTCAAAATCATTTTGTCTGGCATGGTGCTTTCGCGAGCAAGCCCGCTCCCACAGGGGATACGGTTACCAGGTTTTGATGAGTGGGCGATCGCCTGCCATCACCCCAATCCCCCCTTGTCGAGCCACAACAATGACTACAACCCGCAACGACTGGGAACAACGCTTCCAGTCCCTGACCCTCGAATCCCGCGCGTTCATCAACGGCGAATACCGCCCGGCGATCAGCGGCGACACCTTTGAATGCCTGAGCCCCGTCGACGGCCGTTTCCTCGCCTGCGTGGCCAGTACCGACGAAGCCGACGCCAACCTCGCTGTTGAAGTCGCTCGCCAGTCTTTCGAATCCGGCGTGTGGGCGAAAAAAGCCCCGGCCGAGCGCAAGCGCATCCTGATCCGCTTCGCCGATCTGATCCTGCAACACCAGGAAGAACTGGCGCTGCTTGAAACCCTGGACATGGGCAAACCGATCAGCGACTCCATGAGCATCGACATCCCGGCGACCGCCAACGCGATCCGCTGGAGCGCCGAAGCCATCGACAAAATCTACGACGAAGTCGCCGCCACGCCGCACGACCAACTCGGTCTGGTGACCCGCGAACCTTCGGGCGTGGTTGCCGCCATCGTGCCTTGGAACTTCCCGCTGATCATGGCCAGCTGGAAGTTCGCTCCAGCGCTGGCCGCCGGTAATTCGTTCATTCTCAAGCCTTCGGAAAAGTCGCCACTGACCGCCATCCGCATCGCGCAACTGGCGCTGGATGCCGGCATTCCAAAAGGCGTGTTCAACGTCCTGCCGGGCTTTGGTCACACCGTCGGCAAAGCGCTGGCGTTGCACATGGACGTCGACGTGCTGGCCTTTACTGGCTCCACGGCGATTGCCAAGCAACTGATGATTTATGCCGGCCAAAGCAACATGAAACGCGTTTGGCTCGAGGCCGGGGGCAAGAGCCCGAACGTGGTGTTTGCTGACGCCCCGGACTTGCGCGCAGCAGCCCAGGCCGCCGCCGGCGCCATCGCCTTCAACCAGGGCGAAGTGTGCACCGCCGGTTCGCGTCTGCTGGTCGAGCGTTCGATCCGCGAGCAATTCATCCCCCTGCTGGTGGAAGCGCTGCAAGCGTGGAAACCCGGTCACTCCCTCGACCCGGCCACCACCGTCGGCGCCGTGGTTGATCAGCGTCAACTCGACAACGTGCTGCGCTACATCAGCATCGGTCGCGAGCAGGGCGCCGAACTGATCGCTGGCGGCCAACGCACCCTCGAAGAAACCGGTGGCCTCTACGTGCAACCGGCGCTTTTCGACGGCGTAACCAACGCCATGACCATCGCCCAGGAAGAGATTTTTGGCCCGGTGCTGTCGCTGATCACCTTCGACACTGTGGAAGAAGCACTGCACATTGCCAACGACAGTATCTTCGGCCTCGCCGCCGGGGTCTGGACCAGCAACCTGAGCAAGGCGCACACCTTCGCTCGCGGCCTGCGCGCCGGCAGTGTGTGGGTCAACCAGTACGACGGCGGCGACATGACCGCGCCGTTCGGTGGCTTTAAACAGTCGGGCAACGGTCGCGACAAGTCGCTGCATGCGTTCGACAAGTACACCGAGCTGAAAGCGACCTGGATCAAGCTCTAATTCTTTTACAGCGACGGTCGCAGGTGTTCTGCGGCCATCGGAGAAACGTATGAAACAACAACACGTAAACAGCTACTACGCCGCCACCCGTAACGAAGTCATCGACTTCCCGATGCTGGAAGAAGCGGTGGACTGCGACGTCTGCATCATCGGCGCCGGTTACACCGGTTTGTCCTCGGCGCTGTTCCTGACCGAAGCCGGCTATAAAGTGACGGTGCTGGAAGCGGCGAAAGTCGGCTACGGCGCCAGCGGCCGCAATGGCGGTCAACTGGTCAATTCCTACAGCCGCGACGTCGACGTGATCGAAGAGCGCTACGGCGACAAGACCGCAGAAATCCTCGGCAGCATGATCTTCGAAGGCGCCGACATCATCCGTTCGCGCATCAAGGACTACGACATCCAGTGCGACTACCGCCCGGGCGGCATTTTCGCGGCGATGAACAAGAAGCAGCTCAACGGTTTGGCCGAGCAGAAGCGCAACTGGGAACGCTACGGCAATCGCAATCTGAAGATGCTCGACGCGGCGGACATTCGTCGCGAAGTCGGCTCCGACGCCTACGTCGGTGGTCTGCTGGACATGCAGGGCGGCCATGTTCACCCGCTGAACCTGGCCCTCGGTGAGGCCGCTGCAATCACGCGCCTGGGCGGCAAGATCTACGAGCAATCGGCCGCCGTGGAGATCACCTACGGCGAGCCCAACGTCGTGCGCACCGCCAAAGGCCTGGTACGCGCCAAGTACCTGTTGATCGCCGGCAACGCCTACCTGCCGCAAGGCCTCGACAACCGCGTCACCGCGAAAAGCATGCCGTGCGGTTCGCAAATCGTCGTCACCGAACCGTTGACCGAGAAGCAGGCGCGCAGCCTGATCACCAACAACTACTGCGTCGAAGACTGCAACTATCTGCTCGATTACTACCGTCTGACGGCCGATAACCGTCTGCTGTACGGCGGCGGCGTGGTTTACGGCGCGCGGGAACCGGACGACATCGAACAACTGATCCGCCCGAAGATCCTCAAGACCTTCCCACAACTCAAGGATGTGAAAATCGACTACCGCTGGACCGGCAACTTCTTGCTGACCATGTCACGCATGCCGCAATTCGGCCGCATCGAGAAAAACGCCTACTACATGCAAGGCTACAGCGGCCACGGCGTCACCTGCTCGCACCTGGCCGGCAAACTGATCTCGGAGATGATCCGCGGCGACGCCGAACGCTTCAACGCCTTCGCCTCCCTGCCACACATGCCCATGCTCGGCGGCCGTACCTTCTCCGCCCCATTGACCGCCCTCGGTGCCGTCTACTACTCGCTACGCGACCGCTTCGGCATTTAGGTTACCTCCCCGGCGGCGGCCCCCAAGACTCCCGCCGGTTTTTTTCCTGAGTCCAGCGCTCAAACTGTGGAAGCTGATCTGCCAGGGATAGCGTCATCCCGGGGTGTGCAAGGCCAACTGCTTGATCACTTCAACCACTGGCGCCACCCGTTCAGCCTGCCCATGCGGCCACACCGCATAGAGGTTGTAATGCGCCGCAATCTGCGCCAGACCGTCCGACAACACACTGGCAAACAACTGCCCGGCATCCGTCAGGTTGCTGCCGCCACCTTCACGCACGAACAGCGGCTGGCCGATGAACTGCATTTCGGTCGTGCCGCTGAGCGGTTGCATATCTGTCAGCCGCCTCTGAGCCAGCAGATTCGCCTGCTGGAAGAAGAACTCGGCACGCCGCTGTTCGAACGCAGTCATCACCGCGTCGAGCTGACAGCGGCGGGGTTGGTGTTCAAGGCGCTGACGCCACCGCTGCCGGAAGTGCCGCTGTACGCCATCTATCGGGCGGACGATGCTTCGCCGGTGCTCAAGCTGTTTCTCGATACGTTGCGTGAGTGGGTGGAACACTGATCCCTGTGAGAGCGGGCCTGCCCGCGAGGAGGCCGGATAAGTCAGCATCAAGTCTTATGACGGCCCCTTGCAGGTGCTTCGCACGATCACGCGCCGCTGCGGTCGTAATCTTCACATGGTCGTATCACTTGTGGAGATCCAATGAGCCAGGAAGTCCTGACCCGCGAAACCAATCGTCGTCAGTTGCAACAGATCATCGCCGGGTTGTCCGACGGGGTGATTCTGCTTGAGCTTGATCAGAGCATCCTCTGGGCTAATGAAGCGGCGTTGGCCATGCACGGCGTCAACCGGATCGGTGAGCTGGGCACGAACGCCGATGAGTACGCCAAGCGCTTCAGCCTGCGTTATCGCAACAATCACCCGGTGCCGCCCGAGCACTATCCCATTAGCCGTGCCGCGCGTTGCGAAGCCTTCAGCGACGTGTTGATCGAGGTGTTCGCTGTGGATGACCCCGAGCGCATCTGGGTTCACAGCGTGCGCAGCATGGTGCTGACCGACCGTGATGGCCAGCCCGAGTCGCTGGTGCTGATCATGAGTGACGTTACTGATTGGGCCAATGCTGAGCAGCGCTTCGAAAAGACCTTCAATGCCAATCCGGCACCGGCGGTGATCTGCCGTCTCAGCGATTTGCGGTATATCAAGGTCAATCCGGGGTTCCTGGAGATGACTGGCTACACCCGCGACCAAGTGATTGGCACCTCGGCCTATGAAATCGACATCCTTGAGCAGGCCGATGATAAAGACCTGGCCATCCAGCGCCTGCGCGATGTGGCGACTATTCCGCAGATGCAGGCTGAACTGCGATTGCCCGATGGCACCACCAAGCAAGTGATCGTTGCCGGACAACCGCTGGTGCTTAATGACGAGCCGTGCATGTTGTTTTCCTTTGTCGACATGGAGTCGCGGCGCCAGGCTGAAGTGGCGCTGCGCCAGAGTGAAGAGCGGTTTGCCAAGGCTTTTCGCCTGACCCCGGTGCCGATTCTGATCTGCAGCGCCGACGAGCAACGGGTCATCGACGTCAATCAAGCGTTCCTCGATACCCTGGCCTATGCCGGCGAAGACGTCGTGGGCAAAACCGTGACGCAACTGAACGTTATCAACGACGCCGAAGAGCGCGAACGGTTGCTGGTGGCACTGGAGAAAAACGGCCGGGTTGATCGGGTCGACGTAAGCGTGCGCAAGCAGGATGCAGATTTGCTTGAATGCACGCTGTCCGCCGACACGGTCAATATTCAGGGCATACCGTGCTACCTGCTGGTGCTGATGGACATCTCCGAGCGCAAGCGTACCGAGCTTGAACTGGTGGCGGCGATTGAAGAGGTGATGAAGGACGCTTCGTGGTTCAGTCGCACGCTGATCGAAAAACTGGCCAATGTGAAGAAGGTCAACTCGCCGCAATTGCCGAGTGTGTCGTTCACCGAGCTGACCGCTCGTGAGCGCGATGTGCTGGGGTTGATCTGCGAGGGGCTGGCGGACAAGGAGATCGCGGCGCGGCTGAAACTGGCACCGAACACGGTGCGTAATCATGTGGCGACGGTGTATTCCAAACTGGATGTGCACAGCCGCAGTGAAGCAATTGTCTGGGCGCGCGAGCGTGGCTTGTTTTCGGGCGATTGGCGCAGCAAAGGCCAGCGATAGGGTGCAAATGCACTAGTGCGACAGGTGCAAATTCGTGTGTTGCTGTGAGGAGGCTGTTCTTAGTCTGGCGGGGTGCGATACGAGCCTTTTTTTGGCTTGGGATCGTGTCCCAGTGAGACAGTTCAAGGAATAGCTCCAATGATGAATCTTGCGCAGTTGCGCGCGCGGCTTGAGCACAGTTTTTCGCCGCTGGCTTGTGAGTGTTCGGTGGATGGTGATCATTCGCTGACGGTGAAGCTGTTTGACCCGGTTTCCGGGCAGGTGGATTTGGTGATCGGTGGTTTGAAACTCGATGCTTTGCGCACGTCCGGGTCTGTCGATGTGTTGATTGATGAATTGCGGTATGAGTTGCAGAGCAACTCTTTGGGGACTTCGCGGGATCCTGATCTGGCGTAGATTATGGTGTGGGCAGGTTGCTTGCTGGGGCTCTGAGTTCCTTCGTTTCGGGGCGCACCAATAGCAGCCGTGGTCGCCGACCCATTTCTGTCGGATGCCCGCGATCCCTGTGGGAATGGGCTTGCTCGCGAAAGCGGCCAGACTGGCCAGCGGCTTGTGCAGGCAACCTGCGCCGGGAGCACAACGCAAAATCGACAGCCAGTCTTCCCTGATCTGACCGTTTTACTGGCGCTTGCGAGGGGCTCGGCTATAAAGAATGAGTGGTCAGGTCTTCCGTGGTCGGTTTGGTCGCGGGAGTTTGTCTCTCTTTTCGCGGGTCGTCCTATGAACAATCTTGGGAAACGCGTGTGTTCGCCGTTGTCGTTGGTTTTTTCTGTGGCGCTGTTGGCCGGTTGTGCCAGTGCGCCGCCACCGCCACCGGTAATGCCACCTGCGCCGCCGGAACGCACCTGCCAGGTCCTCGAGAATACCGAGGTAGCCGGCGATGTGTATGCCGACGGGCAAGTGACTCGTCACATCACCACTACCCGTTGCATCACCCAATAGCGTGCGCAGGGCAATAGTCTCGGTCTGAGCTGATTGTGCTGGAGGCTGGCGAGGTGGGCGGGACGGTGTTGAGTTTCGGTTGGCAAGTGCCAAGGGTCTTGGCCTGGTACACATGCCCTGTGGACGCGAGCACGCTCACCTCCACAGGGTTATTGATTGACCGCCAGGATCAGGACAGGAACCCGCCGTCCACGTTCAGTGAGACGCCTGTGGTGTAGCTCGACGCATCACTGGCCAGGTACAGCACCGCACCGGCCATTTCACTCGGATCGGCCACACGCTTGAGCGGGATCTGCGTCAGTGCCTGTTTCAGAATCGCGTCGTTCTTCACCAGCGCCGAGGCGAACTTGGTGTCGGTAAGGCCCGGCAGCAGGGCGTTGCAGCGGATGCCGAATTGCGCGCATTCCTTGGCGAAGACCTTGGTCATGTTGATCACCGCCGCTTTGGTCACCGAGTAGATGCCCTGAAAGATCCCCGGCGAGATGCCGTTGATCGAGGCGACGTTGATGATGCTGCCACCACCGTTTTCGCGCATCAGCTTGCCCGCTTCCACGGACATGAAAAAGTAGCCACGGATGTTCACGTCGACGGTCTTCTGGAACGCGCCCAGATCGGTGTCCAGCACGTTGCAGAACTGCGGGTTGGTGGCGGCATTGTTCACCAGAATATCCAGGCGGCCGAACTGTTCCTTGATCCCGGCGAACACTTGGCTGATCTGTTCCATTTCACCGATGTGGCAGGCCACCGCGGTGGCTTTGCCGCCGTCAGCGATGATGGCGTCGGCGACGTGCTGGCAGCCGTCGAGTTTGCGACTGGAAACGATGACGTGGGCGCCTTGTTGGGCGAGCAGTTTGGCGATGGCTTCACCGATGCCACGGCTGGCGCCGGAGACGAAAGCGATCTTGCCGTCGAGGTCGAACAACTGAGTCTTGGACATAAGGGTTCCTGGGTGTGGGCCGTCAGAGGCTCGATTTCGAAATGACCTGCAAGCTCATCTGCTCCAGCAGTTTGTTCATGTGAATGAACTGCGCGAAGCGTTTGTCCTGGGTCTGGCCATGGTAGAAGCGGTAGTAGATCTGCTGCACGATCCCGGCCAGACGGAACAGGCCGTAGGTGTAGTAGAAGTCGAAATTGTCGATCTGGATGCCCGAGCGCTCGGCGTAGTAATCGACGAACTCGCGGCGGGTCAGCATGCCCGGGGCGTGGCTCGGCTGGCGGCGCATCAGTTGCACCGGCGCCGGGTCGCCCGCCTCGATCCAGTAGGCGAGGGTGTTGCCCAGGTCCATCAGCGGATCGCCGAGGGTGGTCAGTTCCCAGTCGAGCACGCCGATGATCTGCATCGGGTTGTTCGGGTCGAGGATCACGTTGTCGAAGCGGTAGTCGTTGTGGACGATGCTCGACGTCGGGTGGTCGGCCGGCATCTTGTCGTTGAGCCAGGCTTTGACCGCTTCCCAGTGCGGTGCGTCCGGGGTCAGGGCTTTTTCGTAGCGCTCGCTCCAGCCTTTGATCTGGCGGGCAACGTAACCTTCAGGTTTACCCAGATCACCGAGACCACAGGCCTTGTAATCGACGCGGTGCAGTTCGACGAAACGGTCGATGAAACTCTTGCACAGCGCCTCGGTTTTCGCTGAATCCAGACCCAGCTCCGGCGGCAGTTCCGAGCGCAGGATGATCCCGTTGACCCGTTCCATCACATAGAACTCGGCGCCGATCACCGATTCGTCGGTGCAGTGCACGTAGGCTTTCGGGCAATACGGAAAACCGTCGCGCAATTGATTGAGGATGCGGAATTCGCGGCCCATGTCGTGGGCGGATTTGGCCTTGTGACCGAACGGCGGCCGGCGCAACACGAACTCCTGCTCGGGGTATTCGAGCAGGTAAGTCAGGTTTGACGCGCCGCCGGGAAACTGGCTGATCGCAGGCAAGCCGCGCAGGCCCGGAATGTGTGCCTTGAGGTATGGATCGATCAGGCTGGCATCGAGTTCTTCGCCAGAGCGGATACGGGTGGACTGGTCAGTAAGCGCCATGCTTATCCCTTCTGCTTATTTTGGAGGCCAGACATCATTGGCTAATCTAATGGGGCGCTCGGTCGGTCACAAGCGCGGGCCGGTCTTATAGGTTAGCGTGTTGCCGGACAATCACCTTTGGGAATGTGCAGGGCGGGCCGCAGCAGACTAAGGTTTAGCGGGTATGCCGTGTCCAACAAGGAGTCGGGAAATGGGCTGTCCACAAGTCTGTGCCACTGCCACTTTGCAATGCAGCTTCGGCGCCGCACCGTCGGCGCTCAACGTGTTGCCGGTCAATCGCACGCTGACCGGCGGGATGCCGGCGGCGAACATCATGGATTACATTCCGCTGGTCAACATCCTGCCGTTCGGGGTGTGCATGAGCATGGCCAATCCGACGGTGGCGGCCGCCACCGCTGCTGCGCTGGGCGTGCTGACACCGATGCCGTGCATTCCGGCAACCGCGTCGCCATGGATTCCCGGCGGCGCGCCGACCTTGCTGCTCGGCGGGATGCCAGCGATCGATGCCAACAGTACGTTGATGTGCACTTGGGCGGGGGTGATCAAGATCGTCATGCCGGGGCAGATGCAGATGCTGATTCCCTGATTGTTGCGTTGGATGTGCCGGCCTCTTCGCGAGCAAGCCCGCTCCCACATTTGATCGCATTCCAATGGGTAAGCGGGCTTGCTCGCGAAAGGGCCAGTCAATACACCCTGAAACGTCAGGCCTGCTGCGGATCCATCCAGCGTTGATACCACCAGCGCACCCGCGAAATCGGCTTGCCATCCGCGCCCAACGGCCGTCCATCCTCGGCAAACCCCTGTTCAGGCTCCATCAACTGCCCATTCACATAACGCGCTTGCACCGCCGGTTTGCCATTGGGATGAAAGCGCTGATAGCGCCCCTCACGCACGCCATCGCGATAAAACTCAGCCTCCGCCACCTGGCCGTCAGGAAAGTAATTGAGCGCTTCCCCATGCAACAACCCGCGCCGATACGTTGCCTTGCGTTGTAAAAAGCCCTCCGGCGCGTAAAAACTGGCAACCCCTTGCAGCTTGTCGTGTACAAACGGCATCTGCGCCGAGACCTTGCCATTGGGGTGATAGAGCAGCGACGTACCCTGCAACTCGCCCTGGCTGTAGTTCAGATCGGCTTGTTTGCGCCCGTCGTCCTTGATTTGCAACGGGCCATCGAGCTGGCCGTCCTGCAAACGTCCCTTGAGCTGCTTGTCATTCTGCTGCAAGTCCAGCGGTGTGATCGCCATGGTTGCTCCCTGTCAGTTGACCTGCACCAGCCCGCCCTTGATGGTCAGCATGCCGCCGCCGTCCACGGTCTGCGAGGCCGCGCCCTTGTTGGTCAGGCTGATCCCGGCATCGTTGGTCAGGGTGGTTCCGGCCTTGTTGTCCAGCGATGTACCGGCCTGATTGGTCAAGGCAGTGCCGGCCTTGTGGGTGATCGAGGTGCTGGCCGACGTCGCCAGATCGGCGCCGCTCTTGATGGTGAAGCTGCCGCCACTTTGCAGGGTCAGGGTGCCGCTGACTTTGATCGTCAGGTTGCCGTCCACGGTCAGGCTGTAATCGCCCGTGACTTTGTCGGTGTAATTACCGCCCGTGCTGTGATCTTGGTCAGCGCCGACTTTTACCGTGCGACTGTCCTTCACATCGAGCGTGTCGCTGCCGGTCTGGATCGTCACACTGCGTTTGCCTTTTTCCAGGGTCACGGTCTCGTCGCCGTCCTTGACCGTGCGGGTGCGGGCGTTCTGTACGGTGAGGGTTTCGTCGTGGCCGACGGTGGCCGTGGTGTCGTTGAGCACGTTGATCTTCAGATCCTTCTGCGCCTGCAAAAACACCTCTTCGGCGTCTTTCTTGTCCTCGAAGCGCAGTTCGTTGAAACCGCCGCCACCCTTTGACGATTGGGTCTTGATCCCCGATTGCGTCTGATTGGCCGGCAAGGCGTAGGGCAGGGCGTTGTCGCCGTTGTAGACGCACCCGGTCACCAGCGGCCGATCCGGATCGCCGTCGATAAAGGTCACGATGACTTCCTGACCGATGCGCGGGATGAACTGCATGCCAAAGCCCTTGCCGCTCCAGGGCAACACCACGCGCACCCAGCAGGAACTGGTTTCATCGTTCTTGCCATCGCGATCCCAAGGGAACTGCAACTTGATCCGGCCGTATTCGTCAGTCCAGATTTCTTCGCCGGACTTGCCCACCACAATTGCAGTTTGCGGGTGCATGCGCGGTTTTGGTGTGACCCGTTGCGGGCGAAACGGCGTGGCTTTGGGGATCGCTTCGAAACGGTTGCGATAGCTTTCATGGCTGACGTCATGGGTGACCCGCGTCACCACCCAGTCGATGTTCAGGCTCGCATCGTCGTGGCCGTCGAGGGTGAACCAGTGCCCCGGAATCAGCCAACGGCAATCACTTTCGCCGACAAAACGTTTCTCTTCACTGCGCAAACCGTCGACGCGCTGCTTGGTCAACGCATCGCCGCGCGCCTTGGCGTTGTAGCCGCCCGGATGTTCGTAGATCGCACGCGGCCCGGCGACCGCTTCGGCCTGGCCGTACAGCGAAGTGGTCGGCGTGGTGAACTCGTAATCCGTCGCCTTGTACACCCCAGCTACCGCTTGCAAACACACCTGGCCTGCGCGAATCCCGTGCAGCTCGCGCTGACCCAGTCCTTGCCCCAGATAGCTGACCTTCGGCCCATTAGGGATCTGCACGAAAGCGTCGTTGCTGTCGCCCAGTACGAGCGTGTGCTTGCCGTCGTCGTGGGTGAAGAACCAGAAAATGCCTTCTTCTTCCAGCAGCCGCGAGACGAAGGCGAAATCGGTTTCTCCGTATTGCACGCAGTATTCGCGCGGGGTGTAGCTGCCGGTCAGCGACAGTTTGAAATCGCTGAAACCGTGGGCGTTGAAAATCGTCGTGACGATGTCCGAGGTGGCGAGGTTCTGGAACACGCGGTTGTTGCTGGCCAGGGTCAGCCACCAGAGCCATGGCCTGAGTACAAGCTGATAGCGCTCGGCGGTGGCGTCAGCGGGGAGCTGGCGGATTTCAGCGACCAGCGCATCGAACGGACGCAGTTGTTCGTCGTTGTGCAGGGTGGTGGTGACGTGGGTGGCGACGGCGCTGATCAGGGTGAGGGCGGTGCCGTCGTTGAGGCCGTTGAGGATTTGTGAGCCGAGCAGGTTAAGGCCTTCGTCACCGGACAACGCCTCAGGGTAAAGCGCCGACAGCGACGTGGCAGTGAGCGAAAGGCTGGTGTTGCTGTCGGTGGAGCGGGGCATCGACGATCCTCTTTGACAGTGCAGGGTGAACTCAACCGGTGACGTCAAACAGAATAGGTCGGTGGTCGGGGCCAGACATATCGAATACTTGCGCCAGCCCGGTGAGGTCAACAGGCGTAACAGTGACATCCGCCGACGCCAGCACCCAATCGAGAATTCCGCCCTTATTCTGTGTTTGCAGGCCTCCCCAACATTCATAGGCAAGTCCGGCGCTGTCGAGTTTGCCAACGTTCTTGTAGTCCAGGTTCAGGTCCCCCGTCGCCACCCACTTACCGCCCAGAGCGGTGCAGGACTTGAGCTGGCTCTTGGTCACCTCGCTTTGTCCGGATTTGAAGTGCGCCAGGAACACGTAACCGGTATAGCCCCCGACACCATGCACTTCCACGGCGATCAGATCCCTGTTGAGGGCAAACAGGCTGCCTTGGCTGATTACACGCAGTTCTTCAAAGCCTTTGACCATGACGATATAGCCGTTGGAATAGCCTCCCGTGAAAGAGTAAACGTTGTAGGAGGGGTATATGGCCGCAAGGTTCTGTCGGTAATTGTCGATTTGCGCCGAATGTATTTCGCACAGGAAAACAATGTCGGCGTTCCACCAATTGCTTGAGCAACAGTTGTAGACAAAAACGTCGACCTGAGTCTGTTTGTCCAACGTTGAGGACTTGCCGTTTTTTTCGACATTGAAGCTTCCGATTCTCATGACTAGGACCTTCTTTGCTGCAAAGCGTTTGTCATCCGGCTGATTTTTTTTAGGCGTGGTTGTTCAACGTTTTCAATGTCTCCTTGGTAGGCCGCAGCTGGTTCATTTCGTTGTTGATGGTGGGGCAACGGGTGAACGCCACATGTTTTTTCCGCCCGGCATGGCTGTTGATCGTAGACACCGAGAAGCGCAGGCCCGAGAGATCGGCTCCATATTCGGGAACCTGAAACTGGTTGTCGGTGATGTTGAACGACCATGTCGAGCCGTTGTAGTGACTGAGCCAGGATTTGGCATCGAACGGCAGCACTGTGGTGTTGAACCCGGGGGTGACCAGTGTTCTGAGGTGGGCGAAGATTTCATCGTTGAAATGCGCGTCAGTGAGTTTGAACTTCACCTTGTCGCCGTAACCGGCGCTCTTGATGTCCTTACAGCCATTTCGCTCGTTAGGTGCCCAGTAACTGGACAGTTCGAGTTTTGCCCCGATGGCCTGGAGCGCCGCCCACCATGTGGCATCGCCATTGAAAGGTCGGTTTTTTTCCATGGTCGATTCAGGATCGTCGTTGCGCTGCTTGCCCTCCATGCCTGGAAAACCGCCGAACACCGGGCTGGTGCATTCGACGAACAACTTGGAAATATTGGCGGAAGCGGTTTCCGTGGCCAGTCGATCGGCCACCCCGTTGGATGTCCGCGCGAGACCATTGAGCAACCTCTGTGCCTCAACCATACCCAGCAGGCTTTTCACCAAGGTGATCTCGTTATTGCACTGGACGATGTCCTGGAACTTGGTATTGAGTGTCGTGCGGTTGGCTACAGCGGGGGGACCATCGGTCAACTGGCTGTAGTTAAGGATCACCGCCGTCTGGTAATACCCGAGCAGGCTGCCAAGGCAATAAAAATATTTCCACGGCAGCACGTGGTGGAAGGTCCATTTATCGCAATCGGGTGTTCCGCCACTGCGAGCGGCTGGCAGCTTCACGGTGAATACATACTCGGCCACGTCACGCACTCCCTTGAAAGCCTATCTCTTAAAAAGGGGACGGATTTATTTGTCTGGCAAACGGCCAACACCCATCCGTCCCCGTGGATACGTCCCCTTTTATTCAGTCACTTCCCGGCATTTTTGGCCTCAGCCGCCTTGGCCTGCTGCCACATCGGAATCGCCTTGAACGCAGTGACCATGTCGTAATCCAGCGCCACCGGTTTTGCACCTGCTGAGGTGTCCGGCCCCATCGGGGTCTTGCCGTCGCGGCTCTGGAACCAGCTCATCCAGAGTTTCGATCCGGGGTCGGCCATGACCAGTGCCGCGTCAGGGTCACTGCCCGAAAGTGGTGGATCGATGGTTTGTGGTGGCTGGCTGGAGGTGGGCAGCAAGAACGAGGTCATCGGATATTGGGCGCTGCTGTGGCATCCCAGGCATCCGGCACTGGCCAGACCGGCCGGGTAATAGTGCGAGCCGGTCCAGGCTGGCGTCACGACGGCACCGTCGTTCGGGCCTGACAATCGGCCGTCCCATCCCAGCGTTGAGACCGAATAAGCCGGCGACTGGGGATTGATCCAGTTTTCGCTGAGCTTCGGATTGACCGTGACGGGCGGCGTCAGCGCCGTTGGCGCCGTGTTGATGACGTCCGGGTTGCCGCCCCAGGTGGCGCCCAGCGGAATCATCTTGTCCCAGGCGTCTTTGCCCGGCGCGTTCTTGTCGTAGACCAGGGTCGAAAACACCCATCCGGTTTGCGGTGAGGCGACACTGTCCTTGACGATGATGTCGAACTGCATCAACGACACCTTGGTCATCGCCGGTTGAGTGGTGGTGCCCTTGAAGTCTTTGCCGACGCATTGTGTTTTATTCAGCGCGCTGCCATTGCTGGTGTTCACCGGTGCGTAGATTTCCCATTGGGCGGCGCCTTCCATGGGGGCCCAATCGCTGCCACAGGCACTGACCATGGCAAATTTGATGATGACGCTGCCTTCGGCAAACTGCGTGGTGCTCGTTTCCAGCACCGGATTCATTGCGCGTTCAGGGGTTTTGCCCCAGATGTCGCCGAGGGTTTTCGCCGCACGGGTGTCGTACAGTGTCAGCACATAAGTGGTCACGGGCAGGGTCTGATCCGTCAGTGTGCCGGCGGGAAACCCTGACCCGACATACACACCACGAATGGGTTCGCGTTCGATACCCAGCCAGATCGAGTCGTACCAGCCGCTGTCCTTGTAGTTCCAGTTGGCGTAGTCGTAGACGATCTTGCGCATGTCCGGGGAGACGTAATCTTTCAGCGCCTGAACGTAGGCTCCGGCGTTGGCCTGGGTGATCTTGCCGTTGCCGGTGGTCTTGCTCCAAGGGAAGGAAGTGCCGGTCGGTAATTGGGTCGGATAATCATGGCTGAGTGTGAACAGCGGCCCCTTGTAGTTCGGCGGCGGGGAAATGGGCGAGGTCAGAAAGGGGTCAATCTGCAAGTTCGCGCCATTGAGTTTTTCGACCGTAGAGGTCAGGAAGGACACCTTGCCCACCAACTCGTTTTCCAAATGTTGGGTGTCCGCTGGTGCGGACAACGGTATTGCGACACAGGCTCCCAGCAGACTCATCGGTAATTTCAGGCTTTTTTTCATGACATTATCCTTGTCAGTTTTGGAAGAGTACCTTCCTTTCATCACGGTTTTTCGTACATCGGCGAAGGGCGATGGGGATTACTCCAGCACCCACTCCGCCAACTTCCCCGTCACTTGCGTCATCAACACATTCTCGACATCCCGCGCACCCGCCGCACTGCACTTGGCGAGCACGGCTTTGACAATTCCCGCATCAAACTCGAATTGTTTGCCGGTCGCTGCCTTGTAGCGGCCACGCAACTTCTCAAGTTTCGCCAGCACAATCCCTTCCAGCGTCGCCTCATCCAGCGGTCGATACGCAACCACGGTCATGCGCGCCAGAAATGCCGGACGGAAGGCTTGCAGGAGGACTTTATGCAGGGCTTCGTTGAAGGCGTCAGAACCGAGTTGCGCCACGGGTGTGTCGAGCAGTAACTCGGCACCGACATTGCTGGTGGCGAGCATCACGGTATTTTTGAAGTCCACCACCAATCCGGTGCCGTCCTCCATCAAGCCTTTGTCGAAAACGTTGTAGAACGCCTCCAGCACATCGGGATGGGCCTTCTCGATCTCATCGAGCAACACCACGGAATACGGTTTGCGCCGCACCGCTTCCGTCAATACACCACCGCTGCCATAACCGACATAACCGGGCGGCGCGCCTTTGAGTTGGCTGACGGTGTGGGCTTCCTGGTACTCGGAGAGGTTGATGCTGATCAGGTTGCGTTCGCCGCCGTACAACGCATCGGCCAGCGCGTAAGCGGTTTCGGTTTTGCCGACGCCGGTAGGGCCGACCAGCAGGAACACCCCGACCGGTTTTTGCGGGTCGGTGAGGCCGGCGCGATAGGCCTGCAAGCGTTGGGCGATAGTGTTGAGCGCGGTGCTTTGGCCCATGACGCGTTGGCCCATGCGGGTGCCGAGTGTGCGCACGGCATGGGCTTCGTCGGCGAGCATTTTGCCGACAGGAATGCCGGTCCATCCGGCGATCACGGCGGCGACGGTTTTGGTATCGACCTGCTCGGGCACCAGTGGATCGTCCTGGCGGATCGCATCGAGTCCGGCTTCCAGACGCAGCAGTTCAGCGGCCAGATGATCGATGCGGCTGTCAGTCGCTTCGTCGGGTTTGTCGCTGTCGGCGCGCTCGCTCAAGTCGAGCAACTCACGACGAGTGTCGAGCAACTCGCGCACGGCTACACGCTCTTCACCCCAACGGGTTTCCAGTTCGCGGATGGCTTGAACGTTGCCGCCAGATTCGCTTTCCAGCAGGGTAATGCGCTCACGGTGATCCAGCCCCGTGGCCTGTTCGCGGCGCAAGCGCTCGACTTCATCCTTGAGGCTGTTTTGCCGGTGGCGCAGGCTTTCCAGCGGTGGGGGCACGTCGTGCTGGCCGAGGGCAACGCGGGCGCAGGCAGTGTCGAGGACGCTGATGGCTTTGTCCGGCAACTGACGGCCGGAGATGTAGCGGTGCGACAGTTTCACCGCTTCGTGGATCGCCGCATCGAGCACCTGCACGCCGTGGTGCTGTTCGAGTTTGGCGGCGACACCACGGAGCATTTCCACGGCGGTGATTTCGTCCGGTTCCTCGACTTGAACCAACTGAAAGCGGCGGGCGAGGGCCGGGTCTTTCTCGAAATATTTTTTGTACTCCATCCACGTCGTCGCGGCGAGGGTGCGTAATTCGCCTCGGGCCAATGCCGGTTTGAGCAGGTTGGCCGCATCACTGCCGCCCTCGGCACCGCCGGCGCCGATCAGGGTGTGGGCTTCGTCGATGAACACAATGATCGGTTTGTCGGCGCTGCGTACCGCGTCAATCACGCCTTTGAGCCGTTGTTCGAATTCGCCCTTGACCCCGGCGCCGGCCTGCAACAGACCGAGATCAAGCACGCGCAAACTGACTTCCTGCAACGAGGGCGGCACGTCGCCGGCGGCGATGCGCAGGGCCAGGCCTTCGACCACGGCGGTTTTGCCCACGCCCGGTGCGCCGACCAGAATCGGGTTGTTCTGCCGGCGCCGCAGAAGGATGTCGATGCATTGGCGAATCTCACCATCGCGGCCCACGATCGGGTCGATGCGTCCGGCATGGGCGTCGGCGGTCAGGTCCTGGGTGTATTGATCCAGCACCGAATCCTGTCGTGGCGCAGGATGTCCAGAGGAAGCCGCGGAACGCGGGCCGACATGCTCACGGGAGTTTTCGGTCCACTCCAGCAAGTTCGCCCGCAGCGCTTCTTTGGGAATGCGCAGTAACGATGAGGCACTGTTGAGCAGCAGGCTGCGGCGCTCGTCGCGGTCAATCAACGCCAATAGCAGCAGCCCCGAACGAATGCTGTCGAGTCCCAGCACACTGGCCTGCACCACCGCATCTTCGAGTAAGCCCAGGGTGTGTGACGACAGCGCTGGCGTGCGCGTGCTGCCAGCCTTGAACAGTTCCAGCGCCTTGTTGATTTCAGCGCTCAGCGCATCACGCTCCAGACCGAAGCGCGGCAGCAGAAAGGCAAAGTCGCCGCCCTCGATATCCAGCAATTCCAGCAGCAAATGCTCAATCTCGACAAAGTGATGCCCGCGTTGCAGGCACCGTTGCGCGGCGCGTTCGAGGGCGCGGCGGTTGTCCGGGTTGAGGCGTCCGATCAGGCTGGCCAGTTCCATTTCAGGTGATCTCCAGCTGACGCAGGCGGGTTTCGATGCGTTGCACTGCAAGGCTGGCCTGACGTTGCAAACCACCGTTCCAGCTCAACAACGCCGGGGCCTGACGCCCCAGCTTCATCGGCCCGGCACCGCGCACCAGCAATACCAGCGTGACATCCAGATCTGGCCCGAAGTACAACGCGGCGAGGCTCGCCAGCGCCGGGTGCGCCTCACCGTCCGGCAGGAAACGTCCGGCTTGCGCCGACAGCAACGGCCCCAGCGTCAGGCGAATGCCGGCGTGTTCATCCCAGACCCGAGTACCGGCCACGGCCGTGCGCCCCAGTTGCAGATTGCGTCCACCGGGTTTGATCACGCTGCGGCTGGCGGGCGGAATCTCGCGCCAGGCACCCTCATAAGCGTTCAGTTCGACCGGCACTTCAAACTGCTCACGGACAATGGCGGCGAATCCGGCCAGCGAGCGGCGGCCATCGGCAAACAACGCCGTACAGGCCAACACCGCACAGTCCGGAACCGCTTGGCGCTCCTGCAAGGATTTGGGCAGCAACCCCGTCAGTGCGCGCAGTTGCGCCTGTACCGGCGAAGCCCCTGGCGTGACAAAGCCAAGCGCGATCCGGTGTTTGCGCATCACCTTGTACAGCAGGCTGAGCAGGCGATGCTGAAACAGATCGAGGAATTCGGCGGGCGCATGATCCTTGGCCCGGGCGCGTTGTTGCAGCCATTCCTGATAGGCGTAGGGCAGCGGGCCGTCGGGGCCGCCGAGGCCGAAGATCGGCGTGTCGAGGGTCAGCGGTGCGCCGGGCTCTTCGCACAGATTTTCGATCTGGCTGGTGGGAAACAACGGCGTCAACGGCCCTCGCAGTTTCAAGGCCTCCGCTTGGGGCGAAGTGCCGCTGCCGAGGGTTTCGGCCTGTGGTTGTTCGCGCTCCAGCAAGAGCAGCGCCTGCAACCACTCGAACGCTTGGGGATCGCGGCGCAGTCGTTGGCTCAGGGTCAGAGCGATAGGGGCATGCCGGCTTGGGGTTGCCATGCCTTGACCTCCTTGTCGGCTTGCATCAACACCGTGCGCACAAAGCGATTGGCCGTGGCGTACACCGAGAAAAACTGCGCGAGCACTGCCGAAAACAGCACTGCGCTGCTACCGACGAAATGCTGCGGATCAAGCTGCAGTTGCACCTCCAGACCGTTGCGCCAACCGCGCCAGGCATCGACGCCGACATGGCCGATCACTCGCTCGCAACTCAGGCTCAACAACCCTTCGATCTGGCGCAAAGCGCTGGCTTCGTCACGCAGGTTGTGCAGATGCAGAATCTCTTTCAATGCGTCGAGTGCCTGCGGGCCTTCGACCAGCGACAAGTGATTGAGGGTCAGTTGCGACACCAGCCGCCAGCGCGAATCACCGTCCAGTCGCGGCATGCTCTGCGGGCTTGGCGGATTGCGCAGGCGTGCCCACGCGACCGGGCCGGGGCGTTCGAAGCCCAGCGGTGTGCCGGCGGCCAGGCTCTGAGCCAAATGACGATTGGTGCAGAGCAGTTCGGCGGTGAGGCTGTAGTCGGGCAGATCCGTTTGCGGTTCGAAGCGGGTGTCGACCACGCTCACCAGCAGGTCACTGCCGAGCCGGTTCGGGGTCATGCCGCTGACTCGCCGGGCATGCCAGTAACGCTGTTGATCACCGCCGCTGTGCTGACTGCCGTAATACGCCGGCAGGCGCTGCACGCCGGCACTGGAGCTGGCACGCATGCCGCGAATGCTGTGGATCTCGACGCTGTTCTCGCGGTGGCTGTCGGCGATCAAACGGTATTCGCTGCGGGTGCCATCGGGGCGCAGCGGCTCGGAGGTGCGCGGGAACAGGTTGATGGCGGGGGCGCAACCGAGGGCGATGTCGCTGGCCTGCAAATGCAGACGGCTGGTGGGTGCACGGTCGAAAACGATGTACAGGAAGAGCGTCTGACTGTCGCTGGAAACGCCACTGAGTGGCAGATCGAAGAAGTGGAATTTGTCCGGGAAGGCAAAGTACTCGGCCAGCAGACGCATGCCCGGATGCACGCCGTCTTCGTCGGGCAGCAGCACTTCGTCGTCGCTGAAACCGACGATCTTCGGCAAGCCTTTAACGGTCACCGGAACGCTGCCCGGCGACCCTGCCAGCACCTGCATGGCATGGGCGCCGAGCAAGTCATATAAACCGGCGTTGATCACCGGCGAAGCCGCCAGATGAATACGCAACTGCTCAATGCCCAGTTGCGCCCATTGGCTGTCACCCAGGCAGCGCAGACTCAGGCGCAATGCTGAGCGAGACTGTGCCACACCCGTAAGCGCCTGGGCTTCATCGCTGCCAAGCAACAAGGCCTCTGTGACTTCAACCGGCCACAAACGCACTGCGGCACTGGTGCGAAAGTGGATGCTTTCACCTTTGCTGGTGGTGACGAACAGCGGCGTGTCGCGGGGCAGGGGATAGCCTTCGTCGAGGTTGCCTTTGCTCGGGTCCGGTTCAAATTGCACGATGGCGCAGGACGGCAACGGGCGCATGGCCAACGGGTAAAGTTGTTCGAGCAGCGCGTCGCTGAACTCGGCGTAGTCATCGTCCAGTCGTCGTTGCAGACGTGCCGCCAGCAGCGCAAAACCTTCCAGTAAACGCTCGACATGCGGGTCCGGGCATTCGCCGGGGGACAGTTCCAGGCGCCGTGCGACTTTCGGATAGCGCTCGGCAAACTGGCTGCCGGCATGCCTGAGCCAGGTCAGTTCGCGTTGATAGTAGTCGAGCAGTTGCGGGTCAATCGAGTCGCTCATGGCGCACCTCCAGCCCTTGGCCGCCAGGCTCGATGACAAACGCCACCGGCCAGTGCTGGTGGCCGCTGCGCAACTCGCCGAGCAGGCGAATGCTCATTTGCTGAGGGTGTTCGGGCAACGGATTGACCTGAACCTCGCCCAGACGCAGGCGCGGTTCAAAATGTGTGATGGCTTCGCGAATGTCTCGCGCCAGTCGACGTCGGTCGTCGCTGCGCTGCTGTTGCAGAGCGCTCCAGTCAGCGATGCCGTAGTCGATCACGCTCGGCGGTGTGGTCAGTGTGCGCGGGCCACGGCGGGTGTTGAACAGGCGCCCGAGCTCGGCGTGCACCGAGTCGAGCAAATCCTGGCGATCAAATTTCCGCGCGCCCTCAGCCTCGCTGGATGCGAGGCGTTCGAACAGCGGGGGAAGCATGCCGGTGCCTGCCATGGCCGGGGCGCCGGGTTAGCTGACGAGCTTGTTGGCGGCCATGTCCCACGTCGACGCGGCGGTGCCTTCCTTGGTGCCGTCGTCCTTCTGCGCGGTGAGTTCCCATTTGATCTTGGTGAAGTTCAGGGAAACGGTTTCCACCGGTTTGCCTCCGGTACCGCCGCTGACGCTGACGTTCGACAGCACCACGTTGGTCAGGGTGTAGATGATGAACGGCAAGAGTTGCCCGCTGCCTTCGGCGGCGTTGCGGCCGATGGTGATCTTGGCTTCTGGAATCGGCTTGCCGGCACAGCAGTATTCGTTGAGGGAAGGCGTCGAGGTGTCGACGAATTTGGTCACGGTGAACTCGCCGACGTGAGGTTTACCGGAAGTGCGCTCCGAGTTGCTGACGTCATTGGTGACTTGCATCGCGACGTTGTGGCTGTAGGACATGACTTCGATCTTGTCCGCGTAACCCTCGAGCAGGCTGTCGCCTTTGATGTCGCCGCCGAGGTCGAGAATGATTGCATCCATCGCTTGAAACTCCTGAAAGGTGTCGCGCTAGATAAAGGACAGCCCCCGCCGCACGGGCGGCGGGGGCTGCAGGTCAGGCAGCTACCGGTGGCGGCAGGGTGGCGACCAGGCGGATCGAGGCGGTCAGCTCTTCGAGTTGAAAGTGCGGCCGCAGAAACACCGTGGCCCGATAGGCGCCCGGTTTGCCGGCGACTTCGGTGACGTCCACTCGCGCTTCGCGCAACGGGTACTGCGCCTTGATTTCCTGCGGCGCGTTGTCGTTGATCAGCACGTAGTCGGCGATCCAGTTGTTGAGGTAGGTCTGCACGTTGTCGCGGGTCATGAAACTGCCGACCTTGTCGCGCATGATCACCTTCAGGTAATGGGCGAAACGCGAGGCCGCGAGCACGTACGGCAACATCGCCGAGATGCGCGCGTTGGCATTGGCCTCGTTGGTGTTGTAGAGCTTGGATTTGTTGGTGGTCTGGCCGCCGAAGAACACGGCGACGTCGCTGTTTTTCTTGTGGCACAGGGCAATGAAACCGAGGTCGTTGAGCTCTTTTTCACGGCGGTCGGTGATCGCCACTTCGGTCGGGCATTTGAGCGACAGATCGCCCGAACTGGTGCGGAACGTGTGCGCCGGCAAGCCTTCTACTGCGCCGCCACCCTCAGCGCCACGAATCGCCGCGCACCAGCCGTACTTGGCAAACGCTTCGGTGATGCGTTGCGACAACGCCCATGCGGCATTGCCCCACAGGTATTTGCTGTGGTCGGTGCCGTTGACGTCCTCGACGTAGTTGATGCCTTCCACGGGCGAGGTGTCCGGGCCGTAAGGCAGGCGCAGGAGGAAGTGCGGCAGCACCAGCGAGACGTAGCGCGAATCTTCGCTCTCACGGAACGAGCGCCACTTGATCAGCTCCTGGCTCTCGAACACTTTCGACAGATCACGCGGCACCGCCAGTTCGGTGAAGCTGTTCATGTCGAACAGTCGCGGGCTGGCGGCGGCAATGAATGGCGCGTGCGCCGCAGCGGCGACGTTCGACAGTTTTTCCAGCAGGCCGATGTCCTGCGGGTGACGGCCAAAGGTGTAGTCACCCACCAGCAGGCTGAAGGGATGGCCACCGAAGGTGCCGTATTCCTCTTCGTAGATCTTCTTGAACAGGGCGCTCTGATCGAACTCGACGGCTTTTTCCAGGTCGTTCTGCAGCTCTTTCTGGGTCACGTTGAGCAGGCGCAGTTTCAGCCGGGTGCTGGTTTCGGTGTTCTGCACCAGCATGTGCAGGCCACGCCACGAGGCTTCGAGTTTTTGCAGGTCGGGATGGTGCAGCACCTCGTTGAGCTGGGCGCTGATCAACTCGTCGATCTGGCTGATGCGGTCGTTGATCATCGCCACGGTGTCCTTGTCGATGGCCATGCCTTCGTCGAGCACCTGGGTGGCGAATTCCGCGAGCATGTCGCGGGCGTAATCCTGCTGACTGTCATCGTGGGCCATACGGCCATCGAGAATGATCTGGTCGAGCAGGGAAAGTGTCTCGGTCGTACTGTCGCTGGCTTGGTTCTTGGCGGCGGCGGGCATGGCGAATTCTCCCCTCGGTTAAGTGGACGATCAGGCTTGCGGTTCGGCCGGCGCCTCGGCATCAGCTGCCGGGGTAGCGGTGTCTGGGCGGGCCGATTTGATTTCCTGCAAGCCTTCGGTGTTGGCGATGACGTCGCGCAACAGTTTGTCCAGGTCATCGTTGCCGTCGAGTTTGGTCAACAGGTCACGCAGACGTTGGCGGGCCTCGAACAGGCGACGCAGCGGCGTGACTTGCTCCACTACCTTGACCGGGTCGAAGTCGTCGATGTGTTTGAAATTGAGTTCGATGTTCAGCTTGCTGTCGTCGCCGCTGAGGGTGTTGTTGACCTGCAACGTGGCGCGCGGGGCGATCGAGGCGAGTACTTCGTTGAAGTTGTCGCGGTCGATTTCGGTAAAACGCCGATCGGTCAGTTTCGCCAATGGTTCAAGGGGTTTGCCCGAGAGGTCGGCGAGGATGCCGACCACCAATGGCAATTCCTTTTTCTCGATGGCGTTGCCGATTTCGACGTCGTAAGTGATTTGCACTCGGGGCGGGCGCACCCGGTCGAGCTTGTGCTGAGTACTTTCTGCCATGTCGGCGGACTCCGATGCGATGAGCGGGCGCAATGCATCGGGGGGGCCCGTTCATCGCTTTCCCTTGCTGGACCGTAGGTTAGAAAGGGTGGCAGATGAGCTGTCGTTCCTTTGACAAACCTTCTTGGATTCGGCTGTAGGAACCGAACTACCCAAGACGCTAGAACAGGTCTATAAAAATGCAAGCAAAAACATTTTTGGACACGGCCGAGAAAAGGAAAATTCATTTTGTGCGGACGATTTTTTGTAGCGTTTTGGTTGGTGCTTCTGACGGGCTGTTCTTTCTTCGAGCCGACGGTGGACCTCGACAGCCTGACCCTCGACGTAGCCCCCAAGGCCAACGACGACACGCCGATTGCCGTGGATTTCATCGCCGTCAACGACCCTGATCTGCTCAAACAACTGTCCGGTATCAGCGCCAGTCAGTGGTTTGCCGAGCGCGAACAGTACCAGCGCGACTATCGTCAGTTGATGAGTGTGTGGGGGCTGGAGTTGGTGCCGGGGCAATTTATCGACCACCAACCCTTCCCGCTGGGGGGCAAGAAGGCGGCTGGACTTTTGGTCTTCGCCAGCTATAACACTCCCGGAGCGCACCGCTTGCGCCTCGATGATCAGCGTCGAGCGTGGCTGAAGTTCGACAGTCGCGAGATGAGCCTGGTCAGTCAGGAAAACTGAAACACACCGCCCGCCGCCGGATCGCGGCGAGGTCGAAGGGAGTCGTATGAGTTTGCTACCTGACGCGGTTTGCTGGCATGAAGGCATGCAATTGCTGCCGCAGCATTTTCAGTTGCAGGGGCTGCGGGCCGAAGCACTCGGCGCGCATCTGGCGCATGCGTGTAACCCGTGGTTCTGGGGCGTCAGCCACATGGAGTTTGACCCGTCGGCACTGAGCGCCGGCGTGGTGCGGGTGGTGTCGCTGCAAGGGACGATGCCCGACGGCTTGCCGGTGGATGTGCAGGCGGGTGTGGGCCCAGTGCTGGAACTGGATGTCAGCGCGGCGATCAACGCCACTGACGACGCCACCGTCACTGTGTTCCTGGCGATCAGCCCGATGTGGCGCGCCGGACAATTGCTGCCGCTCAAGGGCCGTTTGCAATCGGTCGTCGGCGAGGCGCTGCCGGATCTCACCAGCGGCCAATTCCCTGAATCGATCACGGTGTGGCGACCCAATCCACGCCTGTGCACACAACTGAACAAAGCCGACTCGATCTGCCTGCCGCTGCTGAAAATCCGCAAGGAGGGCGGAGGCTTCCTGGCGCTGGGTTATACGCCGCCAACGCCGAACCTGTTGCCCGAATCTGTGCTCGGTCGACGCATCGCCGGGCTCTGCGCGCGGGCTCGGGAGAAGTGTCTGTTTCTGGGCGGGCGCTTGCGTCAGGCGCAACAGGCCGGCAATCAGGATGATGCGCTGGAAATCCGTCGGCAGTTGACCGCGCTATGGGCACGCCTGCCGGAAGTCGAAGGTTCACTGAACAGCCGCATTGCCCAGCCGCAAAGGCTCTATGTGCAACTGCTCGGAATGGCCGGTGCATGGTCGGCGCTTGATCCGCTGGCCGGTGTGCCGGCGTTTGCGCCGCTGGATTTTCTCGAATTGCAGCGTGGTTACGACGCGGTGCTTCAGTGGCTGGAAACCACCCTCGAACTGATCCGCGCCGGCTATCGCAGCCTGCCGTTCGAACGCAGCGAGCAGAGTTTTTCCATTCAGTTGCCCGATGAGCAACCGAGCCAGCGTCTGGTCATTGGCTTGCGCATGCCAAACGGCGCCAGCGAGCAAGCCGCGATTGACTGGTTGCGCGGCGCGATCATCGCCTCGGCACCACACATCTCGCTGCTCGGTCGCCAGCGCATGAGCGGTCTGCCCCATCAAGTGATGAACCGCAGCGAGCAGGTGGCCTACAGCGTGGGCGAGGACACGCGCCTGTTTGTCATCACCGCCGAAGGCGCGTGGTTCGACGCGCAACTGCCGCTGGTGATCGCCGCCCCCGCCGCGAAGCTGACCAGCAGTCCATGGCAAGTGGTGCTGTTTGTCGCCCAGAACAGTGAAAGTGCCTGATCACACAAGGAACGCCGTATGTCGCAAGGAAGTGCCGCAAGCCTGGGGTTGCAGGACGCACCGTTGAGCAGCGCGTTCCGGCAGACGTGGCAGCAATGGCAACAGGATTGGGTGCAATTGCCCAAGGACAGCGACGACGAAGCGGCGCTGGTGGAGACGGTGGTCGAGCTGTCGACGCAGGCTTCGCAACGGCTCTGGCGCACGGCGTATTCGCGGGTCGGTGATTCGGCGACGGATCAGGTCAAGGCACTGGTTTACGCGTTTGTTGCACTGGTCGATGAAACCCTGTTGTTTACGCCGTGGCCGGGGCAAGCGGCGTGGCAGGAAAAACCGCTGGAGTCGCGGTTGTACGCCAGCCGTCAGGCGGGCGAGCAAGTGCCGGCGGCCATTCAAACCCTTCTCGATGAACAACAACCGACCACCCGCGATCTGGCCAACGTGTACTTGCAGTGCCTGATTCTCGGCTTCCACGGACGCCTGCGCGGTGAGCACACTCAGGCGCAACGGGAGAAATGGCGGCTGGCCCTGTTCAACTTTGCCTGGCAGGACGAAGCCACGTATGACGATGTCAGCCAGCGACTGGTGCAACCTTCACTGGTGGCGCCGTTGCAGTTGCCCGTGCGCACCGCGCTGCCGGACGGCTTTCGTCTGGCGTTGGGTATTCTCGCGATGGTGTTGTTGCTGACCGGACTTGGCCAGTTCCTGTGGCGTGACATTCGTTCCGAGCTCGATCCGGTGCTGGAAATGACCGATTCAGTGGCCGCGCCGGAGCAAGACTCATGAGCCCCCTGACGATTGTCGCGTGGGTCGTCGCGCTGCTGCTGTTGCTGGTCATCATCGCCGTGGCCGTGTGGTGGCTACGGACCCAGAGCGGCGCGGCGATCCGCAGTTTTTATGCGTCCGTGCGCCATATGGAGCAGGAGCAGGGCAGTCACGATCGTTATCAGATGCCGTGGATGTTGATGCTCGGCGATGAAACTCAAGGCACGCAATTGGTCACCGAGTGGCGATTGCAGCCGACCGATAAACCGGCGTGGTTTGGCCGCTGGTGGTCGGACCCCGAAGGCGCTGTGCTGGTGGTGCCGCAGGCATTGTTTCTGCCGGACGACGGCATGCATTTGCAGCGCGGTGGCTGGTGGCGACTGCTTGGGTTGATCCTGCGTATGCGCAGCAAGCGGCCGCTGGACGGCGTGATCTGGACGGTGCCGGTCAGCCACCTGAGCAATCTTGAGCAGGCTGCCAGCCTTGGTCTGGCCGCACGCCGACGTTTTATCGATCTGCTGCAACGCTTTGGCTTGAGCGTGCCGGTGTACGTGATCGTCACGGGACTGGAAGAGTTGCCGGGGTTTCAGGAACTGATCAGCGCCTTGCCCGAGGAGGCCCGTGAACGCACCTTGGGCTGGTCGTCGCCCTACGCGCGCGATGCCGTGTGGCAAGGGCAGTGGAGTGATCAGTCGCTGGATCGAATCCACCGCGCCATGGCCGAAGCCGTGATCGAAATCGGCACGTTGTCGGGGCAGTTGAGCGCCGACCTGTACGCCTTGCCGGAGCGTCTGGAGACGTTGCGCCGTGGACTTCAGAGCGTGCTCGAACCGGTTTTTCAGGGCAACGCGCAGGGCGAAGCGCCGTGTTTTCGCGGTGTGTATTTCACCGCCAATGAAGCTTCAGAGGACGCCAAGGACGGCTTTTGCGCCGATGACAGCGGCTTGCAGCAGAGCGTGTTCGTGCGCCAGTTGTGGCGTCAGCGTCTGGTCGGCGAACACGGACTGGCCCAAGGCGTGCCGCGTCTGTTGCGTTTGCGTCAGCGTTGGCAGCGGCTGACAGCCGGGGTGGCGTTGGTGGTCGCAGTGGTCTGGGCGGTAGCGATGCTGTGGGTCTGGCACCAGTCGGTCAAGGATGCCCACGAACTGGCGTGGCTGATGCAGGGCGCGCAAAAGAGTTACGTGGCGGTCACCGATGAGGCGCATCGAATTGAACCGACCCGGCGCAATGTGCAGGGTTTCTGGCGGGTGCTGGAGCGAGCACCGCAATGGCGCTACGTTTCGCTGGCATTTCCGTCCTCTTGGTTTTCATCCCTGGACACCCTGCTTGAGCAGGAGCTGTTCCGCTCAGCTCAGGGTCAAATGCTCGTGCCGCTGCATGAACTGCTGGTCGCTGAACTGGCGAAAATCAAAACGATCCGCGCCACTGATCGGCGCAGCAGCATTGAAAGTGAAGACCCGGCGCAGTGGAAAAACTATCAAAAGGCCACGGATCTGGTGGACCGGGCATTACGTCTGGAGCAGCAGAACCAATTGTTTGGCGAAGTGCAGAACAATCAGCGGGCACCGCTGGACGATCTGGTGCAACTGAGCAACAGCGCTCTATCACTGAACCTCAATGCCGCGACATTGCCCCATGCCGCGTATTACAACCGGTTGTTGGCGGCGGGTGATGGCGGCAATTTGCAGGCGTTGGATTTGAGCGTCGAGCAGCCGCTGATACTGAGCAACTTCAACGGGTTGATGGAACTCTGGCTCAATCAGTATTTCCTTGCCGACAACTTTGTCAGCAAGGCCGGTTACCTCAAGTTGCACCTGGAACAACTGGAGGCCGGCAGCGGCAACAGCCTCGGTGAACTGGAAGAACTGCGCGCACTGATTGATGGCCTGCAAGCAGCGATTTCCATGACCAACGCGGCGTGGGGACGCGGCAAGGGCCAGGAACTGGTGCCCGGCTATCGCGCTTTTCTCGACAAGGTGCACAAGAGTTCATTGCTGGGGCCAACCGTGGAGCAACAACTGGAAAACCAGGCCAGCAAATTGCAGCAGAGTTTTCGTGACCAATGGATCGCCCGCGCAGGTTCACGGGACAACTTGCTGGTGCAGCAAGGCAGTGGACAACTGGCGCTGCAGGAACACGTGATCAAACTCGATAACGCCCTGCAGTCGCTATTCAAACGCGATTTTCTGGCCGTTGCCTTGCGCGCCAATCAAGACAATGGGGGCATGCAAGGCCAGACCGTGGACGGCGATGACTTCAACCTGTCGTTGAGCTATTTCGCCAGTTACAAAAGCTACGTGGCTGAAGAGCTGCCCCGGATCCCGCCGGCCTATCGCGGCGCGGTGTTGCAAGCCGCCGAAAACGCCGCCGCCCAGGCGATGTGGCTCAGCCTCAGGGATCACGACGACCGGACTCAATCGTACGCAGTGTTCAACGTGCGCGCCGAGCAGGCCATGGCCCTGCAAAAAGCCTTTGTGGAACTGCGTCGCAGTGATCTGGCGGCACGTTTGCAAGGCGGGTTGAACCGTCGGGCGATGGCGCAGATTGTCAGTGGCCTGAATGAAATCAGCGACCAGCCGCTGTTTGGCGGGCGCACTGAAGTCAGTCAGTGGGACGGCTCGAAAAACCTCGGTCTGCAACTGTACGGCGCCAGTGATGTGCAGGACTTGAAACTGAGCCTCAAGCAGCAGTTCAACACCATGCTCGGCATCACCGAACGGCGCACCTCGGCGTTGCAATGGCTGATGACTCAACAGGGCAGTCTGTCGGCGCTGGATTACGAGCGGGTGACACAGTTCAGCGCGCTCAACGACGACTTGCTCAAGTACAAGGATTCGAACCCGGCCAGCTCACCGGCGCAGATCGAGCAACTGGTCAGCCGCGATTTCATCGAGATGGATACCGCCTCGTGCGAACACGTATTACAGACCGCCAATGTTGCTCCCGGACGCAGCACGCTGGCGATGCGTGCCGTGGAACTGCAACAGTCCGCCATGCAGCGTTGCCAGTCCCTGCAACAGCAACAGGCCGCAGCGGCATGGAATGAACTGGCCAACTATTTCAATCAATACCTGGCCGATCGCTTTCCCTTCGCCAATGGCGTGCAAGCGCAGGATGCCGACCCGGCACGGGTTCAGTATTTCCTCGACATCATCGACAAACGCTTGCCGGTGGCGCAGGCCGGACTGGTCCTGAGCCAGACACCGGAACGCTTGGCGGCGGAAGATTTTCTCAATCGCCTGAAGCAGGCGAGCGTCTGGCTCAAGCCGCTGTTCGTGCGCGACAAGAGCGGCATTCTCGGCGTTGAACTGGACGTGCGTTGGCGTACCGATCGCGATGATGAAAAGGGCGCCGATAAGGTGATTGCCTGGAGCCTGCTCGCCGGCCGTCAGGAGATCAACTACCCGGCAGCCGAAGAGCCGAATCTGCGCTGGAGGGTTGGCCAGCCTATTCGCCTGACCCTGCGCTGGGCGCGTAACGGCAAGGAACGTCCGGTCAACGATCCGCTGCAACCGAACCTGGTGGTGCGCGATCTGGAGGCAGGCTGGGAGTACGGCGGGCCGTGGTCGCTGCTGCGCCTGATGCGTGCGCATTTCTCGGTGCAGCGCCAGCCGAGCATGGATTACACCGATTTCCCGCAGGCCCTGCGTTTGCCGGTGACCGGGGCGCCCGACAGCGTTACCAGTGAATTCGCACGGATGTACGTGCGCCTGTCGTTGATGAGTCAGGGCTCGAAACTGCCGCTGTCGATTGCACCGTTGCCCACGCGCGCACCGCACTCACCGTTTCAGTTCATCGGCACGACGACGGCCGCCATTGAATCGCAGAAGGAGGGATTGTGAATCTGCCATCGACCCCGTTGCCGGATCTGATTGATCAGTTGCTTGCGCCGATCAGCGCAGAAGCGCCGTGCGGCGTCGATCTGCGCTATGAACGCGAGTTCGACCAGTTGCGCGACCTGCGCCGCGAAGACGACGCCAGCCTGCCGACCGGCGTGTGGCAGTCGACGCTGAAGCGGGCGAACTGGCCGCAAGTCGAAAAGCTCACGACCACGTTGTTGCTGGAACGCAGCAAGGACCTGATGCTCAGCGCCTGGCTCGGCGAAGCGTGGCTGCACCAACAGGCGCTGGACGGTTTACCCGGTAGCCTGGCGCTGATTGCCGGTTTGTGTGAGCGTTTTCCCGACCAGTTGCACCCGCAAGCCGAGGACGGCGACCAGTCATGGCGGGTTATTCCTCTGGAATGGCTGGTGCGTCGATACAGCGAGGTGTTGCTCACCCGGGTGCCGCTGTTCGGCAGTCGCAACAGCGATTTCGAGGCCTATACCCTTGAAGTCTGGCGGCGTTTGCAGGTTCAGCAGGTGCAGGCCAACGACAGCAAGAATGCCAAGACATCGGCGCAAACCGCGAGCAATGAACAGAAGAAACTCAACGATCAGATCCGCGTTACGCCGCTGGCGTTCTGGCTACGCACCCAAGGCAATCTGCTGCTGAGCCTGCAACACCTGCAACGGCTCGACACCTGGAGCGAGGCTTATCTGGGCGATCAGGGCCCGGGGTTACGCCCGTTGCAGGACATCATTGAAGCGCTGCTGAAGCTGGTTCAGGAGTTTATCGCCATGCACCCACAACAACCGGCGTCGTCCGCGCCAATGCCCGACGTACCCGCCGCCGTGGCGCCATCGACTGAAGAAACCCCAGTGGCTCAGGTGTTTAGCGAACCGGCCAGCCGCGAAGAGGCCTACCGCCAATTGCTGCTGATCGCCGAATACCTGGCGCGCACCGAGCCCCATAGCCCGGTGCCGTATCTCATCCGGCGTGGAGTCGAGTGGGGCAACAAACCGCTGAGCGAGCTGCTTGGCGAGTTGATCTCGGCAGATGCCGAGTCACGACGTTTATGGACGTTGCTCGGGGTGCTTTAGTGCACGCGCTGATTGCCGGTTTTCGACGGCAGTTGAATCGGTGTGAGTACCGGTTGGCCTGAAAAGAACGCCACGAGGTTTTTGCCCACCAACTCGACGGTACCTCGAATGGCTTCCGGTGACAGACCGGCGACGTGTGGCGTGAGCAGCACATTGCTGAGGGCTTTCAGCGCCTCCGGCACTTGTGGTTCGTGGTCGAATACATCCAGCGCGGCACCGGCGATTCGGCGTTGTTCAAGGGCCGTGATCAGGTCCGCGGTGGCGATCACACTCGCCCGCGCAATATTGACGATGAAACCTTTGGGCCCCAGCGCATCAAGTACCGGGCGGGTTACCAGGTGCTGAGTGCCGATGCCGCCGGGTGTGGCGACGATGAGAAAGTCCGACGCCCGAGCCAATTCGGTCGGCGTCGAGCAGAACGCGTAAGGCACGTCATTGCGTACCTGACGGCTGTGATAGCTGATCTGCATGTCGAAGCCCAGGCCTGCGCGTTTGGCAATCGCCATGCCCACAGATCCCAAGCCGAGAATCCCCAAATGTTTGCCGGCCAGCGACGGACGCATGATCTTCGGCCATTCACCCCGACGCACGGCCGCATCGCAACGTGGAATGTCACGCACCAACGCCAGCAGCATGGCCATCGCGTGATCAGCCACCGACGAGGCGTTGACCCCGGCGCCATTGGTCACAGTGATCCCGCGATCACTGGCGGCTTGCAAGTCGACGTGTTCGTAACCGGCACCAATCACGGTGATGATTTTCAGCGTGGGCAGGGCGGCGATTTCGTCGGCGGTCAGGCCTAAGGGGCCACGGGTGAGCACAGCGTCGATGCGGCTGCCATGGGTGGCGATCGCTTGAGCGCGTTCGGCGGGTGTCGGCGCCAGAATCAGGTGGAAGCCCTGATGTTCAAGAATCGGCAAATAGTCATTGATGGTTTCAACCAGTACCAGAACGGATGCGGGCATTGCGCGGCTCCTGTGATCGTCGGTGTCGAGGGCATCAAATGAGTTTCAGAGTGCTGATAGCAAGGCAGCATGGCAATGTTCGACATTCAAGCATGGGTGCTTTGATTCTGGACGGCTTCGCGCAAGAAGCAAGGGCCGCAGCACACCGGCTATCCAGTGCGCTCAAGGTTGGCGACTGATCGTGTTTGAGCCAGACGGTCAGTTCCCACAGTTGTCAATTAGCGGTCGGCGGCCTTTACCCCCCCCCCCACACACATGAACTCGTGGTTTCAAACCTGAGTCGCACGTTGGTTACCTGCAATCTGTCAGATATTTCGTCAGCTTTTGTAGCTGATAAACGCGATTCTTGGCTTCCGTGTAAAGACATCCGTAGTTACGTGCCAATGCCCACAAATTCTTGCGTCGTTGCCTACGCGTGCGCCAGAATCCGCCGGCTTGTGCGCCTGGAGGGCGGTCGGTAACTTGGTTCGCATCACTGATTTCCAGTGATCGGGCTTAGCGGCCCGGTTTGTTCTCGGTTGCATAAGTCTTATCTAGACGGGCATATGCCTGCGCTTGATGGTGGCTGTGCGCATGGCACCTTCGGGTGCGCCGGGTTTCGAGAACTTACCGGTCCGCTAACTTGCGCATAGCCGCCACCCTTTTGCTTAGCGGCGAGAGGGGAGGCGGCATTACCGGAGGTAAGTTCTCAATGTTCAAGGTAACGCCAAACCCGCCGAATCCCGATCCGGCATCCCCCTACGAATCCCCTGGCTCCAAGAAATTCCACGAAGCCGCCGAGCGCGCCCTCGACCACTACCTGGATCCGCCAGCCGCCAAAGTCATGGCCGCGCCCTACGCACCCAATCGCCTGTACATGGCCAACCCCGCCGCCGGCAACGAACCCCTGCTGGCCGATGCGAGCGAAACCCTCGGTTCGGCCAACGTCATGCTCAACAACTTCGCCGCCCTGCTGGAAGGCACCCATCGCCAGACCGCATTAGGCATCGCCCAGAACGTGATGCTGGCTGAACTGGCGGTCAATCAGGTGCTCGATAATCTGGTGCCCACGGAATAAGCCAAACGCTGCGTCGGGGTCATTCGCCTCGCCGCAGTCTCTGTCATGGCGTTGTATGAGGCGGCCTGCTCGACTCCCGGATTTTGCCTGCGAAACCCTCGGATCCATCCGCTTTCCGGCAAGCGATGAGCGCGAAATCATGAGGACACAAAGCAGTCTGAGCAGCCACTGCCAACAGCCAAGGAAGGCCAGTTTTGCATTTCACTTGGATTCATATTGGGTCGATCGGTCTGATCAAGTTTTTTCGGTCACATGTGGCACTGAAACATGCCTAAAAACGACAGTTAACCTTTCCATGGCCGACATATATTTTGCCAAAAGCGACATTCAATAATCGGATCCGCACAACCATTGCTCAGCTAAGTCTTTGCTTCTGTTGATTTATCACGGAGAATCGCGCCCCTGTTTCGGCCGGAGCATGTCTGTCGGTTTTTTCCGACGCGTCCTGACCGAGTGGCAAGTGACCGGAATGCGGAGATCCGACCGGATGAATGAGCAGGCCAATAGCGTCAACGAACGCTATGAAGCAGCACCAGCCGAGCTGTCGAGCTGGAGTCGCCAGGACACCACCTGGATGTTGGGACTGTTTGGGACGGCGATTGGCGCCGGTACCCTGTTTTTGCCAATCAATGCGGGGCTGGGCGGCTTCTGGCCGCTGGTGATTCTCGCGCTGCTGGCGTTCCCGATGACGTTCTACGCACACCGTGGCCTGACCCGTTTTGTGCTCTCCGGTCGCGAAGGCGCCGACATCACTGAAGTGGTCGAGCAGCATTTCGGCATCAAGGCCGGGGCGCTGATCACATTGCTGTACTTTTTCGCCATTTTCCCGATTCTGCTGATCTACAGCGTGGGCCTGACCAACACGGTTGCCAGTTTCCTCGAACACCAACTGCACATTACGCCGCCACCGCGGGTGATTTTGTCGTTTGTGCTGATCCTCGGTCTGCTGGCGGTGGTACGTTGCGGCGAGCAGGCGATCGTCAAGGCGATGAGCCTGATGGTTTACCCGTTTATCGTCGCGCTGCTGTTTCTGGCGGTGTACCTGATCCCGCACTGGAATGGCGGCATCCTCGCCACCGCTTCGCACGTACCGGCGCCATCCGCGTTGCTGCATACGCTGTGGCTGGCCATTCCGGTGATGGTGTTCTCGTTCAACCACTCGCCGATCATTTCCGCGTTTGCGGTCGATCAGAAGCGTCGTTACGGCGTTCACGCACAAGAGCGCAGTTCGCAGATCCTGTCCCGCGCTCATGCGTTGATGGTGCTGATGGTGCTGTTCTTCGTGTTCAGTTGCGTGCTGACGCTGTCGCCCGCACAACTGGCTGAAGCGAAGGCGCAGAACCTGTCGATCCTGTCGTACCTGGCCAACCACTTCAGCAACCCGACCATCGCCTTCGCGGCACCGTTGATTGCATTTGTGGCGATTTCCAAGTCGTTCCTCGGTCACTACATCGGTGCCAGCGAAGGTCTGAAAGGTCTGATCGTCAAGAGCGGCAAGCGTCCGGGGGCGAAAGCGCTGGATCGCATTGTGGCGGCGTTCATGCTGGTCATCTGCTGGATCGTGGCGACGCTGAACCCGAGCATTCTGGGCATGATTGAAACCATCGGCGGCCCGGTGATTGCGGCCATTCTGTTTTTGATGCCGATGTACGCGATTCGTAAAGTGCCGGCGATGGCGCGCTATCGTGGGCAGGCGTCGAACGTGTTTGTCACGGCTGTGGGGCTGGTGGCGATTTCGGCGTTGATTTATTCGCTGACGGCGTAGGCCAAAGCGCCGGATACTCAGCTACAGTGGCCGCTGTGCGTGATGCGCACAGCGGCTTTTTTTCGTCTGGAGACAGTGGATTGTCGAGCGCCCCGCAACCTGTTGAACCCACCCACCGCTGGCAGGACGTACTCGCCGGCCTGTCGATTGCCGGGCTTCTGTTGCCTGAAGCCGTCGCGTATTCGACCATCGCCGCGCTGGCGCCGCAGGCCGGAGTCATCGCGCTGTTTGCCGGTTTGCTCTGTTACGGGTTGTTCGGCACCAGTCGCTTTGCGATTGTTTCGGCCACCTCGTCATCCGCGGCGGTGCTGGCGGCGGCGACGGCGACGCTGGCTCAGGGTGATCCGCAATTACGCTCGACCTTGGCGGTCGGCTTGGTGCTGGTCACCGGGGCGCTGTTTTTGCTGGCGGGGATCTTTCGTTTCGGCAGCGTCACTGCATTTATCGCCAAACCGGTGTTGCGCGGCTTTGCCTTTGGTCTGGCGCTGACGATCATTCTCAAACAGGTTGCCAGCGTCGTCGGTGTGCATCTGAGCGACGCCAATCTGGTGCGCTTCGCCCCGCAACTGCTGGAGCAACTGCCGCAATGGAACTGGCCGGCGGCGGGCGTCGCCGCTGTGGCGCTGGTGTTGCTGGGGCTGTTCTCACGCTTTCCACGGGTGCCGGGTGGCTTGCTGGTGGTGGTGATCGGCATTGTGGCCGGGCAATGGCTGAACCTGCCGGCCTATGGCGTGAAGATGATCGGACTCATCGATCTGAGCCTGGAAGTGCCGACTCTGCCAGTGCTGCCATTTGCTGATTGGCTGCGGTTGGGGGAGGTGGGGTTTGCGCTGGTGATGATTCTGTATGCGGAGTCTTTCGGCTCGATCAGTTCGTTTGCGCTCAAGCATGGCGATCGGGTGACTTCCAATCGCGATCTGCTGGCATTGGGGGCGTCGAACCTGTTGTCCGGGTTGTTTCATGGCATGCCGGCAGGGGCAGGGTATTCGGCGACATCGGCGAATGAGGCGGCGGGTGCGACTTCACGCTGGGCGGGTGGGGTTGCGGCGATGGTGGTGTTGCTGATCGTGCTGACGGTGTTGCCATGGATCGCCCTGACGCCGGAGCCGATTCTTGCCGCCATCGTCATGCATGCGCTGGGCAGGGGCTTGAGCTTGCAGCCGCTGGGTCGCTACTTCATTTGGCGCCGGGATCGGGTATTGGTGCTCTGTGCTGTGGGCGCGGTGCTGGTATTGGGCGTGCTGGATGGTTTGCTGGTGTCGGTGGCAATCAGTGTATTGCTGATGCTCAAGCAGATGTCGGCGGCGGATATTCAGGTACTGGGGCGGATTGACGGCGGGCATGATTTCGTCGACTTGCAGCGTCATCCGAGCGCGACAACGGAGTCGGGTGTGTTGATTGTGCGGCCCAGTGAGGCGTTGTTCTTTGCCAATGTCGAACGGATTCTCGGCGCGGCGTTGCATTTGGTCCGCCATTCGCCGGTGCCGGTGCACACGGTGATCCTCAGCCTGGAGGAAACGCCCAACCTGGATGGCACCAGCATCGAGGCCATGCAGGAGTTTTTTCTGCGGGTGGATCAGGAGGGTAAGCGACTGATCCTGGCGCGGCTCAAACATGAGGCCAAGAGTGCCTTGGCGAAGCTGCCGGAGGTTTCTGCCAATGACGTGATTCTCAGCGGGCTAAGTGTCGATGGCGCTGTCCAGCAAGCCCAATCCCACAGGTAATTTGAGTCCGATTGTTTGGGGTATAAAAAAACGCCGCTCATCTCACGATGGGCGGCGTTTTTCATTGCGTTGCAGCGTTAGGCTTGAACGACCGGGATGTTGGCGTTCGCAGCCGCTTCACGGAACTCGGCAATCTGGTCGAAGGACAGGTAGCGGTAGATATCGGCCGCCATGCTGTCGATCTTGCCAGCGTATTCCATGTACTCCTCGACGGTCGGCAGGCGACCCAGGATCGAAGCAACGGACGCCAGCTCGGCCGAAGCCAGGTAGACGTTCGCGCCGTCGCCCAGACGGTTCGGGAAGTTACGGGTGGAGGTCGACACCACGGTGCTGTTCGGCTCAACGCGTGCCTGGTTACCCATGCACAGCGAGCAACCTGGCATTTCCATGCGAGCGCCAGCCTTGCCGTAGATGCCGTAGTAGCCTTCTTCGGTCAGTTGGTGAGCGTCCATTTTGGTCGGCGGCGACAGCCACAGACGGGTTGGCAGCTGACCCTTGACCTGGTCCAGCAGTTTACCGGCAGCGCGGAAGTGACCGATGTTGGTCATGCACGAACCGATGAACACTTCGTCGATCTTCTCGCCAGCAACGCTGGACAGCAGACGGGCGTCGTCCGGATCGTTCGGCGCGCAGAGCACAGGCTCGTTGACGTCGGCCAGATCGATTTCGATGACTTCGGCGTATTCGGCGTCGGCATCGGCTTCCATCAGCTCAGGGTTGGCAACCCAGGCTTCCATTGCTTGCGCGCGACGTTCCAGGGTACGTGCATCGCCGTAGCCTTCGCCGATCATCCAGCGCAGCAGGGTGATGTTGGAGTTCAGGTACTCGGTGATCGACTCTTTCGACAGCTTGATGGTGCAACCGGCAGCCGAACGTTCGGCCGAGGCGTCGGACAGCTCGAAAGCCTGTTCCAGCGTCAGACCTTCCAGGCCTTCGATTTCCAGGATGCGTCCGGAGAAGGCGTTCTTCTTGCCTTTCTTCTCGACGGTCAGCAGACCGTTCTGAATGGCGAAGTAAGGAATGGCATGAACCAGGTCACGCAGGGTGATGCCAGGCTTCATTTTGCCTTTGAAGCGCACCAGGATCGATTCCGGCATGTCCAGCGGCATGACGCCGGTGGCAGCGGCGAACGCGACCAGACCGGAACCGGCCGGGAACGAGATGCCCATCGGGAAACGGGTGTGCGAGTCACCACCGGTACCGACGGTGTCCGGCAGCAGCATGCGGTTGAGCCACGAGTGGATGATGCCGTCGCCCGGACGCAGGGAAACGCCGCCGCGGGTCATGATGAAGTCAGGCAGGGTGTGGTGGGTGGTCACGTCGATCGGCTTTGGATAAGCCGCGGTGTGGCAGAAGGACTGCATCACCAGATCAGCGGAGAAGCCCAGGCATGCCAGGTCTTTCAGTTCGTCACGGGTCATTGGACCGGTGGTGTCCTGAGAGCCGACGGTGGTCATCTTCGGTTCGCAGTAGGTGCCAGGACGAACGCCTTGGCCTTCTGCCAGACCGCAAGCCTTGCCGACCATTTTCTGCGCCAGGGTGAAGCCCTTGGTGCTTTCAGCCGGTGCTTCAGGCTTCTTGAACAGGTCGAACGCAGGCAGACCCAGTTCGGCGCGCGCCTTCTCGGTCAGGCCGCGGCCGATGATCAGCGGAATACGACCGCCGGCACGGACTTCGTCCAGCAGCACAGGGGTCTTCATTTCGAAGGTGGTGATGACTTCGTCGGTACCGTGCTTGCAGACTTTGCCGGCGTGCGGGTACAGGTCGATCACGTCGCCCATGTTCATGTTCGAGACGTCGAACTCGATTGGCAGTGCGCCGGCATCTTCCATGGTGTTGTAGAAGATCGGAGCGATTTTGCTGCCGAAGCAGAAACCGCCAGCGCGCTTGTTCGGCACGTAAGGAACGTCGTCACCGAAGAACCACAGCACCGAGTTGGTGGCCGATTTACGCGAGGATCCGGTACCGACCACGTCACCGACGTAGGCGATCGGGAAGCCTTGACCGCGCATTTCTTCGATCTGCTTCATCGGGCCGATGGCGCCCTGCTGATCAGGAACGATGCCGTCGCGAGCCATTTTCAGCATGGCCAGCGCGTGCAGCGGGATGTCTGGACGCGACCAGGCATCAGGGGCAGGGGACAGGTCGTCGGTGTTGGTTTCGCCGGTGACCTTGAACACGCGCAGGCTGATCTTGTCGGCCAGGGTCGGGCGGTTCTTGAACCACTCGCCGTCAGCCCAGGATTGCAGCACGGCTTGGGCGTGAGCATTGCCGTTCTTGGCTTTTTCGGCCACGTCGTGGAACGCATCGAACATCAGCAGGGTGTGCTTGAGTTGCGCGGCAGCGACGGGCGCCAGTTCGGCGTCGTCCAGCAGGTCAACCAGGGTCACGATGTTGTAGCCGCCCTGCATGGTGCCGAGCAGTTCTACAGCGCGTTTTTTGTCCAGCAGAGGGGAGGCAACTTCGCCCTTGGCCAGTGCAGACAGGAAGCCGGCTTTAACGTAAGCCGCTTCGTCCACGCCAGGTGGAATGCGATTGGTGATCAGGTCAACGAGAAATTCTTCTTCGCCAGCCGGAGGGTTCTTCAGCAGCTCGACCAGGCCTGCTGTTTGTTCGGCGTTAAGCGGCTGGGGAACGATACCCAGGGCTGCACGCTCTTCGATATGTTTGCGGTAGGCTTCAAGCACAGTTATTACCCTCATCAGTGGTCCCAAATGGGTGTCCGGGACGCTCATCCCGAAATGGCCGTACTCATGCACCTCGCGACGTTGTGGGTCGCTTGGCCAGAATTGCCGGCTATTCCTTACAGAAGCTGCTTTCAAAGTTTTACGCCTGCAGAACGGGGAGCTGATGAGGGTTGGCGTTGAGTTTTTCCCCGCTGGAAAAACCCTTCGCCAACACCGCTCTGAAGGAACGACTGTGCTCGTGACGCTTTGAAAACAGCTTCTAACGGACATTGGCGCCTTAAAAGGCTGGCTGATTCTACGGCAAAAAAAAATTAAAGGTAAGTTAGGCCCTCAAGTTTGAGGGGTGATCAATGTTAGACAAAGGGCTAACATGCCGACCTGTTCCGCGTTTCAGTGCCTTTGCCAACCTTATGCCCAATCAGACCATCAAGACTCCCTGCGTCGGCCTCTGCTCCACTGTTTACGGTGATCTGGTGTGCCGTGGCTGCAAGCGTTTCCATCACGAAGTGATCAACTGGAATGGTTACAACGAGGAGGAAAAACGTGCGGTGTGGCTGCGTCTGGAGCAATTGCTGTCACAAGTGATGGCGGCCAAGGTCGAGATCTTTGATTCGGCGCGTCTGCGTCAGCAACTGGAGCAGCGCAAGATCCGCTTTGTGCCCCATCAGTCCGAGTATTGCTGGGCGTATCAGCTGATTGCCCGAGGGGCGCGGGTGATCATTAATCTGGAAGCCTACGGGATGGTGCTGCTGCCGGAGTTTCGCGACTGGAACCTGCCGGAACTGCGCGATGCCATTGATCGGGAATTCTTCCTGTTATCGGAAGCGCACTATCAGCGCTACATCGCACCGGGCTTTCTCAAAGACGCGTTTGGCGCCTGAAGGTCAAAAGTTTCGCGAGCAAGCCCGCTCCCACACGGGAATGCATTTCAAACCGTGGGAGCGGGCTTGCTCGCGAAGAGGCCCTGTGTGACGCCGCAAAACTTAATGCTTCACCGCCAATTCCAGCAAATGATCCTCAACCTCCTGCGGCTTGAGCACCAACACATCGCTTTCCAGCGTATCGAGCACCACCTCCGCCGTATTGCCGATCAACGCACCTGACAATCCGGTACGCGCCACGGTGCCGATTACGGTCACGGCTGCTTGCAGTTTGTGCGCCATGAACGGAATCAACACATCCGCTGGGCCTTCCTCGATGTGCAGATGCTCGTCATCGACATCGAACTCCGCCTGGAACGCCCTGCATTGCTCGCGATACTTCGCCTCGATTGTCGATTTGAGCTGGAAGGTCGGGTCGGCTGCCGACAGCATCGGCGACGGATGGGCGCTGATTACATGCAGATGCCCTTTGGCCAGGCTGGCAATATCAAACCCATGATCAATGATCGTGGTATGCAGATGGCGGTGTTCACCGTCGGCATTGCCGACATCGACCGCCGCCAGAATGACTCTGTCTTTCCAGGGCGTAGAGGTTTTCACCAGCAGCACCGGGGTCGGGCAGTGGCGCAACAGCTTCCAGTCCGCCGGGGTCAGCAGGGCTTTTTTCAACGAGCTGTCAGGGAAGTGCTGTTTGATCACCAGCCCGCAACCCTCGGCCTGCTGCACGTCGGTGATGGTTTCATGCAGGCTCTCGTTCCAGGCCTGTTCGGTGGTGACGCTGTAACCGTCCGCCAGCAGGGCGGCTTTGAGCACGCCGAGCATGCCGGCATGGTCGTGCTTCTTGTCGCACACCAGCAGGTGCAGATGGGCCTGGGTCACCCCTGCGATCAACTTGGCGCGCTTGAGCGCCAGGCTCTCCGAATGTTCGGGTTCGATGACCACCAGAATGCTGCGAATGGCTTGCATGAGCGGAGTCTCCAGCGAGTAAAGGGCACGGCGTTGCACAACTATAGTTGCTGCGCCAGCACCTGCGACTTGATGCATATCAACGCCAGCCGCTGGTGGTCTTCGGGCAGGCCGGTATAATCGGCGCCCTTCGCTCGAACACCTTGACCGTGAGCCCCATGATCCTTCCCGAAATCCACGAATTCCTTGGCTGCCGCACACCCGATGCCTGGGTTCAGGCCGCACTGGCCGATCAGGAAACCCTGCTGATCGACCACAAGAACTGCGAGTTCAAGGCTGCCAGCACCGCGCTGAGCCTGATTGCCAAGTATCACTCCCACGTCGACCTGATCAACATGATGTCGCGTCTGGCCCGGGAAGAACTGGTGCACCACGAGCAAGTCATGCGCCTGATGAAACGCCGCAAGATCGAGTTGCGTCAACTGCATGCCGGCCGATACGCCTCGGGCCTGCGTAAAGTGGTGCGCAGCCACGAGCCAGTGAAACTGGTGGATACGCTGGTGGTCGGTGCATTCATCGAAGCGCGCAGTTGTGAGCGGTTCGAAGCACTGGTGCCACATTTGGACGAAGAACTCGGCAAGTTTTACTTCGGCCTGTTGAAAAGCGAAGCCCGGCATTTTCAGGGGTATCTGAAGCTGGCTTATCAGTATGGTGAGGCCAGGGATGTGGCTCAGGTGATCGACAAGGTGCGTGCGGCCGAACAGGAACTGATCGAATCGCCGGACGCCGAATTCCGTTTCCACAGCGGTGTGCCGGCGCTAGCCTGAAGCTCAAACTGTCGCAGCCTTCGGGGACTCTCCGATTGCCAGGGGTGCGATTGAACCAAGAATATTCTGCATGATGCCTGCCGGTGTGATTCGATGCATGCCGCCAGCGTCTAGCCTCAGTGTCCCCGCAATCCCACGGGGCGAGACTTCGGAACCCGGCATGCAAGCGCTGTTGAACGAGATCCTTGATGCTGTCCGGCCCCTGATCGGGCAGGGCAAAGTGGCTGACTACATTCCTGCCCTCGGCACCGTGGCGCCCAACCAGTTGGGCATCGCTGTGTACGGTAACGACGGCGAGATGTATTGCGCCGGCGACGCCGAGACGCTGTTCTCGGTGCAGAGTATTTCCAAGGTGTTCAGCCTGGTGCAGGCCATTGAACATTCCGGTGAGGCGATCTGGGAGCGTCTGGGCCATGAGCCGTCCGGTCAGCCGTTCAACTCGTTGGTGCAGCTGGAATTCGAACGCGGTCGCCCGCGCAATCCGTTCATCAACGCCGGCGCGCTGGTGATCTGCGACATCAACCAGTCGCGCTTTGCCGCACCGACCTTGTCGATGCGTGACTTCGTCCGGCGTCTGTCGGGCAATCCGCAGATCATGATCGATGGCAAAGTCGCCGACTCTGAATACCAGCACCGTGCACGCAACGCGGCAATGGCGTACCTGATGCAATCGTTCGGCAACTTCCACAACGACGTCGAATCAGTGTTGCGCAGTTACTTCAGCCACTGCGCGCTGCGCATGAACTGCATTGATCTGGCCCGGGCCTTTTGCTTTCTGGCCAATGACGGCTACTGCAAGCACAGCGGCGAACAGATTCTGACGCGACGCCAGACCCAGCAGGTTAACTCGATCATGGCCACCAGCGGTTTGTATGACGAGGCGGGCAACTTCGCCTATCGCGTCGGCCTGCCGGGCAAGAGTGGCGTCGGCGGCGGGATTGTCGCGGTGGTGCCTGGGCAGTTCACGGTTTGCGTGTGGTCGCCGGAATTGAATGCTGCCGGTAATTCGCTGGCGGGCATGGCGGCGCTGGAGATGCTCAGTTCGCGCATTGGCTGGTCGGTGTTCTGACCCGATTAGCCAGGCTCTGCAAACCTTGTGGGAGTGTTATTCCGGCGAAGAATCCGCTACATTTTCCGGCCGCCCTCTGCATGGTGAATCTGCTTCATGTCTCTTGCGCTCGAACGTCTAGTCGCTGGCACGCCGATCCCTTTCGCTGGTAACCGCGTCACCGTGGTCAGCCCCGAACTGGCCGCGCGCTTTCAGCCCGGTGACCACCTGCTGGTGGAGCAGGTGAGTGGCGAGTTGTTGCTGATTCCGGTGGCCGATCAACAAGCGGCCGCCGTGGCGATTGAACGTGCGGCGGCGGCTTTTATCGCGTTGTCTGCGGTCAGCGACGAAGCGATCAGTCAGTTCTTCGATTTGTTCGCACAGCGCCTGCAAACCCCTGAGTGCTGGGCGCAGATCGAGGCAGCCAACCTTGCCGACATCGAACGGGCGAAGGCTCGCGGGCGCTCCACCACACGCTTGCTGGCCGATGAGCGCATGCGCCGCGACATGATTGCCGGCCTGCGCGCCTGGCGTGATGCCGCACCGACGCGCGGCAAAGTCATCAGCAGCGTCGAGCACGATGGCTGGAAGGTCGAGCAAGTGGTCTCGCCACTGGGTATCGTCGCTTTCGTCTTTGAAGGTCGGCCGAATGTGTTCGCCGATGCCGCCGGCGTCTTGCGCACCGGCAACACCGCTGTGCTGCGTATCGGCAGCGATGCGTTGGGCACGGCGCAGGCCATTGTTGCTCACGCGTTGAACCCGGCGCTGGCTGCGGCCGGTCTGCCCGTGGGCGCGGTGTCGCTGGTGGAGAGTGTCAATCACGCCGCCGGTTGGGCGATGTTTGCTGATCGACGTCTGTCGTTGGCGGTGGCTCGTGGGTCAGGACGTGCAGTCAGTCAATTGGGCAGCATTGCCCAGCAGGCGGGCACGGCGGTCAGCCTGCATGGCACTGGGGGGGCATGGCTGATAGCCGATCGTGAGGCTGACGCAAAACGCTTTGCGGCGGTGGTGCGCAACTCGCTGGATCGCAAGGTCTGCAACACCCTGAATGTCTGCCTGATTCAGCGCGAACGTGCCGATGAACTGGTGCCGCTGTTCCTCGACGCGCTGCAACAGGCCGGTACCGCACGCGGCCAGGGTTGCAAATTGCACATCGTCGAGGGCAGCGAACGTTGTCTGCCAGGCGAGTGGCAGAACGCGACGGTCGAGGTCTATCGTGCCGAGGGTTATCAGACCGAAGCACTGGCTGAACCGTTGGCGCAGGCGGATTTGGGGCGCGAGTGGGAATGGGAAGAAACCCCGGAAGTCAGCTTGATGATCGTCGACGATCTGGATCAGGCGATTGCATTGTTCAACCGCTATAGCCCGCAATTTACCGTGTCGTTGATCAGTGAGGATGCCGCTGTTCAGGAGCGCTTCTATAACGCGGTCAACGCACCGTTCGTGGGTAATGGCATTACCCGCTGGGTCGATGGCCAGTACGCGCTGAACAAGCCGGAGCTGGGGCTTTCGAACTGGGAGAACGGACGGTTGTTTGCGCGCAGTGCGATTCTTTCGGGCGATGGTGTGTTTACCGTGCGTAGCCGCATGACCCAGATTGATCTGGGTGTAAAGCGCTGAAAGAACCTGTGGTGGGGGAGCAGGCTCCCTCGCCACAGGGGCGCAATGTAATTCAGGCTGCTGCGCTGGTGTTTGCGTGAACGGCGCAAGTAGCCGGTTGTTCGGCCAGCGGCACAAAGGTGCGGCGGTCCGAGGACAGCGCATCGATCGAGCCGGTCTCGATGTCATACACCCAACCATGCAGATTCAGCAGGCCTTTCTCCTGTGCCAGGCGCACGCTCGGATGGGTCTGGATATTCGCCAGTTGCGCGATCACGTTTTCGCGCACCATCGAACTCAATTTTGCCGCGTCATTGGCATGTGGCCGGGCTTCGTTCACCACTTTCGCTGACTCGGCATGCTGCAACCAACCGCTGACGGCCGGCAGATGATCCATGCATTTGCATTTGGCAATCGCCGTCATCGCGCCGCAATCGGAATGGCCGCAGATCACAATGTCGGTCACACCAAGCACCGCCACCGCATATTCCACTGTCGCCGAAACCCCGCCCGGATGCGGACTGTAGGACGGCACGATATTGCCGGCGTTGCGGATCACGAACAGTTCGCCGGGTTCTTGCTGGGTCAGCAGTTCCGGGACTACACGGCTGTCGGAGCAGGTGATAAACAAGGTGCCGGGCTGCTGGGTGGTTGCCAGGTGTTTGAACAGTTCGGTGCGTTGCGGAAAGGCTTCGTTCTGGAATTTCAGGAAACCGTCGATCAGGGCTTTCATGTGCATGTCCTCGTTGAAGGGAGATCGGATGGCCCGCACGCAAAGTGCGGGCCGGGCACATCAGAACGGACGCAGGGGCAGGAACTTGCCGTCCAGGGTGACCACGGCGCGGGAGCCGCCTTCCGGGTCTTCGACTTTCTTGATGTCGAGTTTGAAGTTGATTGCGCTGATGATGCCGTCGCCGAACTGCTCGTGAACCAGTGCTTTGAGGGTGGTGCCGTAGATCTGGATCATTTCATGGAAGCGATAGATGGTCGGGTCGGTCGGCACGCCGCTGAGGCTGCCACGCAGCGGGATGATTTGCAGGGCCGCGACAGCGTCGGCGTCCAGCTCAAGCTTGTCGCCCACCACTTGGGCGGCGGTTTCCGACAGCGGATGTTGGCCGAGCAGGGCGGCGGTGACGTACGCCAGGCTGAGGCCGGTGCCGTCGGCGAGATCCTGCCACGACAGATTCTTGCGTGCCTTGATGTCCAGAATGCGGGTGGTCAGGGCCAGGCTGGCGTCGTTGTAGGCGTGGGACTGTTGCATGGTGTCACTCCTTTCAGGGGTTGGCTTGCTGTGTGGGATTGATTTTCTGCCGATTTATCCATAGCGTCCAAGACCGATATACAATGCTTTGCATAAGCCCTGCCTATAGATGGTGCTCCCACATGCTGCTGCGACATTTGCGTTACCTGCTGGCCGTTGCCGATCACGGCGGCTTCACTCGCGCGGCCGAGGCGCTGCATGTGTCGCAGCCAACCTTGTCGCAGCAGATTCGCCAACTGGAAGAAACACTGGGGGTGAGCCTGTTTGATCGAACTTCACGTACGGTCAAAGCCACCGATGCCGGCGAGGCTTACATTGAATGTGCGCGTCGGGTGCTGGTGGAGTTGGAGGCGGGCAAGCGCGCACTGCATGACGTGAAGGACCTGACCCGCGGTACGTTGCGCCTGGCGATGACGCCAACGTTTATGGCGTATCTGGTCGGGCCGCTGGTGCGCGACTACGCGGCGCGATATCCGGGGATTCATCTGGAAATCTTCGAGTTGTCGATGGACGACGTCGAGGCCGGTCTGGCGGATGACTCGCTGGACATTGCGATTGCGTTCACCCCGGTACGCAGCCCGGACATCGAGTGCATTCCGGCGTTTACCGAGACCCTGGGTGTCATGGTCGGGCGCGAGCATCCGTTGTATGAAAGTGATTCAGTGCTGACGCCTGACGATATCGCGCAGTTGGATTTCGCCTTGCTGGCGTCGGATTTCATCACGCGCTTGTCGGTCGATGAGTATTTTCGTCAGCACGGGATCACGCCGCAGGTGCGCATTGAGGTGAATTCGGTGAGTACGTTGCTGGAGGTGGTGCGGCATTCGCCGATGGCGACGATGCTGCCGGAAGCGATTGCGACGTCCGATCGGGCATTGCGCAGGCTGCGGGTCGAGAGCGAAGCGCCGCAGCGTGGGGCCGCGTTGTTGCGGCGGCGCAATAACTATCACAGTGCGGCGGCGGTGGCATTTATGAATCTAATCCTGGAGCCCCCGCTCTGAACTGGAACGCAATAAAAAGGGCCTGCTTCTTATTGGAAGCAGGCCCTTTTTATTGAAGTTGTAAATCAGCAGAACCGATCAATCACCCGAACTTCGTTCTTGTTCTGCATCGCGTCCCACGCCTGTTTCAGCGTTTGCAGAACATTACCGATGAAGTCCTTGTCGGCTGCGGCTTTTTTGCCGACATAGCCGTGGCCGCGACGGTACATCTTCAGGCGGGCCAACAGGTTCTGGTTGTTCTGCTCGAACTCTTCTTCGCCAGCGTGGGGCGACAGGCAGTCGATATGCACCTGCCCCGACTTGCTGATCCACAGAATATGGCTGTCGTGGCTGTCTTTTTGCGCAGCGAACATACGAGCCAGTTCTTCGATAGTAGGTTGGTTGTTCAGATTCATGATGTTGCCCCTTGACCAGTTTGGTGATCTTTCAAAGTTGATTCGCTAATACAGGTAGCCCATCGGTTAGTTGATCCCTGGCACCGAAACCAGGACGTCAGCGCTCGCCCGTTTGAAGTACGGGGTCGTGCATCTGTTGCATGTAGTCGTGTTGAATAACTGCTACGCAATAGCGTCACAACGAAGAGAAGCAGCGAAAACCGGGAGGCCCCTTGCCGACGTTTTCAGGGTCGACCACAAGCGTCTTGAGAATTTTCGCCAGCGCTTCTCGTCCTTGTACTGGACGTTCAGGCCAGGTCAGCTTCTTCAATCTGCCTTGTGGGCAGCGTGTATCCGGAAAAAACAACTCGGCGGTCAGACGAGTTTGCTCAAGCGTGTTACCAAATGTTCCCGATCGGGGAACGTCTTCATCATGCAAAAGCAAAACGATGCCGTCAACGGTTTTGTAGTGTTTATTTTTGGGCACTACATATTGTCGGACAAAGCAGTTTTGGAATGAGAAAGGATCCGTTCAGGCAACGGAAAAAGGTGTGTGAAGGGCGTAGAACGTGCACGGGTAACCGTCCATTTCACGCTGGTGCAAGGTGAAAGCGCCACCGGTCAATTCCGGGATCAGCTTGGTCCAGAAGCGCTGTGCCGGCAGGTTGGCGTCGATATGGAAAATTTGCCATTGACCGGGGATGCGGCTCAAGAGGGCAGAGACGACAAACTGCGCGACGCCTTGGCCACGAAAGCGCCGGGCGAGGAAGAAGTAGCCGATGTTGTGTTCGGCACCCTCGATATGTGTTTCGTTATCAACGGTCACGAAGCCGGCGAGTTCGTCGTCGACCCGTATCAGGAACGGTTGGGTTGCCGGGTGACGCCAGTATTCGGATTTCGATTGGATAGGGAAGAAGCCATGTGCAGCGAGTTTCAGCGGCAACCACTGGCTGAAGTCGTACATGTAGAACTGCATCAGGTTTTCGAGGGTTTCGAGTTCATCGCGTTGGGCCGGGTGCAGTTCTAGGGTGGGCATGCTTTGGGTTCCTGAAAGTGATGGGCCTCTCGGAAACAGTAGCGTGTTTTATTTTTTGGCTGCCGGTTTTGCTTTGCGTTTCGTAGCGACGGCGGTGTTGCTCCGCGTCGATTTGCGCTTTTTCTTCCAGGGGGTGGCAGCTTTGCCGGCGGGCGGTGGGCCGCTGATGGTCAGGCTCAGATGGGAGCAGCGTGTCACTTGTTTGCTCATCCATGCCGCCTGTTTGGTGACGAACTCTTCCAGACTCATCTCGCCGCTCTGCACCATGTCCAGCGCTTGTTCCCAAATCGCTGTGGTGCCGGGGTCGGCAATGGCGCGGGGCACGGCGTCAATCAGGCTGAACGCGGCGGGTGTGGCGGCCAGCGCCTTGCCGTTTTTCACCAGATAACCGCGATCCAGCAAGCCCTGAATGATCGACGCACGGGTGGCTTCAGTACCAATGCCCGTGGTGTCCTTGAGTTTCTGCTTGAGCAGTGGATCTTCCACCAGTTTGGCGACATTCTTCATCGCCTTGATCAAATCGCCCTCGGTGTAGGGTTTGGGTGGTTGTGTCCACAGATCCTTGAGCGTCACGTTCGCAACGGCGCACTCGATGCCCTGAGATAACGCTGGCAAGGTTTGCGGCACCGGTGCCTCACGCCCCTTGGCCGGCGCGAGCGCTTCGGGTAAGGCGCGTTTCCAGCCCGGCTCGATGATCTGTTTGCCGACGGCGCGTAACGCTTGAGCGCCGCAATCGAAATCAGCCTGGGTGCGATCGTATTCATGATTGGGCAGGAACTGCGCCAGATACCGTGCGCGGATCAGTGTATAGACCGCCCGGTGTTTGCCGCTCAGGCGTTCCAGATTCTTCGCGGCAGCGGTGGGAATGATGCCATGGTGGGCGCTGACTTTGGCGTCGTTCCACGCCCGGGATTTTCGCTGAGGTTCAAGAAAACTCTGCAGCGCTTCAAGGCTTGGGTCAGCCTGACGCAACGCCGCGAGAATCCCCGGCGCCTCACTGTGCTGGCTCAGCGGCAGAAACCCGCAATCGCTGCGTGGGTAGGTGATGACTTTGTAGGTTTCGTACAGTGCCTGGGCGATGTCGAGGGTTTCCTGCGCGCCGAGGCCGAGTTTCTTCGAGCAGACTTCCTGCAAGGTGCCGAGGTCGAAGGGCAGGGGCGCCACTTCGCGCATGCGCTCGGTACGCAACTTCACCACCCCGGCACTGGCTGCACCCCTGATCGCAGCGGCAGCTTGCTGCGCCAGCGCCTGATTCAGGCAGCGATCCTGATCATCACAAACATCCGACGGGGCGCGCCATTGCGCGGTAAACGGTGTGCCGTTGTGCAGCAGTTGCACATCGATCGCCCAAAACGGCACCGGTACGAAATCGGCAATGCTGCGGTCGCGATCCACCACCAACCGCAAGGTTGGCGTTTGCACCCGACCGACCGGCAACACACCTTGATAGCCCGACTGACGGCCTAGCAGGGTGAACAGGCGGCTCATGTTCATGCCAATCAGCCAGTCTGCCCGCGAGCGACCCAGCGCCGAGTGATACAGGCTGAACGTTTCGGCCCCCGGTTTCAGCGCGGCCAAAGCCTTGCGGATTGATGCCTCATCCAGCGCTGACAGCCACAATCGGCGGATCGGCCCGCGATAGCGGCAATGCTCGACCAGTTCCCGGGCGATCATCTCGCCCTCACGGTCGGCGTCGGTGGCGATGATCAGCTCGCTGGCTTCGCCCAGCAAGCGTTTTACCGCTTTGTACTGGCTGGCGGTACGCGGCTTGACGGTCATTTTCCACTTGTCCGGGATGATCGGCAGATCCGCCAGCACCCAACGCTTGTAGCGGGCGTCGTAGGCATCCGGCGGGGCCGTTTCCAGCAAGTGGCCGATGCACCAGGTCACCGTGACGTCTGTTCCCAGCCAGCAGCCGTCGCCCCGGCGTTTTGCACCGAGTACGGCCGCAATGTCTTTGGCCTGGGAAGGTTTTTCACAGAGGTACAGCCGCATATCCACCATCGTCGATCAATGTCCGAACAGGCGCACAGAATGGCCGGAGTTAGCGTCAGGGGCAACTTTTATCTGTATGGATATACAGATAAAAAGGATTGCCGAACATGACGGGCTTTCACGGGACATGCCCGGCGCTATCGAGAAATTGAGTAGCGCCGCGTGGGTGGCTGTGTCAGGTTTTTCGCGCCTTAAAGAAAAACGCGAGCGACAGGACGGTCTCGCCAGGAGATCGCCGTGGTCTGTCGGACACTGACTCTTTTGCAACAAGGACGTAACTCATGTCTCAAGCATCTTTCCAGGCCAGCAGCGCCTACTCCGCCGTGGACACGTTCAGCCACCTGTATGACCGTGGTGTCGGGCTGGTCAACGGCAAACCCTCGTTCACTGCCGATCAGGCCGCCGACGAAATCCTGCGCAAGGGCCTGTCGTGGGGCGATAAAAATGCCGATGGCAAGATCTCCCTCAGCTACAGCTTTCTGACCGACAAACCGGCCAACTACAACCCCAAACTCGGCAACTTCAGCGAATTCAGCGCCCAGCAAAAAGCTCAAGCGGTGCTCGCCATGCAATCCTGGGCCGACGTCGCCAACGTCACTTTCACCGAGGGCAAGGGCGGCGACGGTCACATGACGTTCGGCAATTACGACGTCAGCACCGGCGGCGCAGCGTTCGCGTATTTGCCGAGCGGCGGCAGCTATGATGGCCAATCGTGGTACTTGATCAACGATCAATATCAGGTCAACAAGACCCCGGACACCAACAACTACGGGCGCCAGACCCTGACGCATGAAATCGGTCACACACTCGGCCTGTCGCACCCTGGCGCCTACAACGCGGGCAACGGCAGCCCGACTTACGCCGACGCCAAGTACGCCGAAGACACTCGCGGTTACAGCCTGATGAGTTATTGGAGCGAAGCCAACACTGACCAGAACTTCAGCAAGGGCGGCAGCGGGGCTTACGCCTCGGCACCGTTGCTGGACGACATTGTTGCGGTGCAGAAACTCTACGGTGCCAACTACGAGACCCGCGCCGAGGACACGAGGTACGGCTTCAATTCCAACACTGACCGCGATTATTACAGCGCGACTTCGGCGTCGTCCAAAGTGGTGTTTTCGGTGTGGGACGGTGGTGGTAATGACTGGCTGGATTTCTCCGGATTCACCCAGAACCAGAAGATCAACCTCAACGAGGGTTCCTTCTCCGACGTCGGCGGTCTGGTCGGCAACGTCTCCATCGCCTATGGCGTGACCATGGAGAATGCCGTGGGCGGATCAGGCAATGACCTGCTGATCGGCAACGGGGCGGTCAATCACCTGTTTGGCGGGGCCGGCAACGACATCCTCTACGGTGGTGGCGGCGCAGATGTGCTGTGGGGCGGTGAGGGCGCGGATACCTTCGTGTTCGGCGCAGCCAGCGACTCGACCAATAACCAGCCGGACTGGATCATGGATTTCCAGAGCGGTCTGGACAAGATAGATCTGTCGGGCATTACCGCGTTTGCCACGGGGGCGGCGTCGCTGAATTTCGTCAGCAGTTTCACCGGCCATGCGGGCGATGCGATTCTGACTTACTACGCGCAGCACGGTCAGACCGGGCTGCTGGTCGATCTGACCGGGCAGGGGCAGGTCGACTTTGCCGTGGGTGTGGTAGGGCAGGCGGTGGCGACCGATATTGTTGCTTGATGCCCTGAGAAAGCGGCCCTCTCTCACCGGGAGAGGGTTGGGCGGCGTTTAGATGAGGAGCTTTTTGGCCGTTCGGCTGTGAGTCCGCCGTGAAGGAAGTCCTTGCGCTATACCTGAGCTTTCACCGCCGTCTCAGGAGAAACCCATGAAAACCCCAGGCCCCAGTCCAGTCATCGCCCTCGTAGAACTCTCAGGTTGCCTGGTAGTGAAATTCCATGGCATCCAGGTCGCCGCGTCCTCCCATGTGCTGGTTCTCAACGAGGCCAACTACCCGCCGGTCTTCTACGTCCCGCGTGAAGACATCGACGAGAAGTATTTCGCCCGCACCGACCATACCAGCTACTGCCCGTATAAAGGCGATGCCAATTATTTCAGCTTGCAGGTGCCGGGGCATGAGGGGGCGAATGCGGTGTGGACTTACGAGCATCCGAAAATATCGGTTGATCAGATCAAAAACCATGTCGCGTTTTATCCTGATCAGGTGAAGTTCGAGGTGATCGAAGCGGATGTTTAGTCCAGGAGGTGCCCGCCGCCGGGTGTGCGGTGGCGGGCTGATACTTACTTGGCCTTGCGTTTTGTCGCCGTTTTGCCTTTTGTCGGCGCAACCTGACGAGACCGCGGTGTGCGCTTGACCGCAGGTGGCGCTTGCACAGGCGCCCACTGATTCTGTACGGGCACCTGGATGCCCGCTTGAACCGTTGCAAGGGATTGTTCGAGTCTATTGAATGCCTCCAACGCGGTGGTCTTGGCCTGGGCTTTGATTAGCGCCTGTTTTGACGTCAACAGTGAATCCATCTTGTCCTCAAATTGCTTGGCCATACGCTTGTAAGCCAAGGCGTTCAGGTGCAGTTCGTTGATCCAGTCGTCGTCGTTGATCAGATTTCGCAGATCAATGAAATAGACATCGGGATGAGCGTCGGCAACAGACTTGAGCATGGTATTGAGCTGATCAATAAAGTCCGTGACGATTTGGCGTTGAACCTGCGGGTTCATGATGTTCTTGCGCGTCAGCGATGGGCGCAGCCATGGGCCGATGAAGCGGTAGTTACCAATGTTGACCACGCCTTTGCCTGTCGGAATAGCACGCCCGTAACCATGGAAAATGATCTTGATTTTCGGGTGAGCGGCTTTTACTCGTTTGATCATGTCTTCATAGGCGTTACGAAAGACCCGGTCAACGGTGTCATTGACATAATCGGTTCGCACCAGTGAGGCGGGCGAGGCATCGGCATGGTTCAGGAAAGACGCGAATTCGTCACCGGCAATGTCATTGCCAGCACCGGAAAACAGAAAAAATGCCGGTTTGATCCGTTTGATTTCCGCCAGTACATCCTCAAACTCGGGCCGCGGTCGGGTCCAGGCTCCGTCTTTGATTTCTGTCCCGTAAACCATGTTTTCCAGCGTGTCGCCACCCGAAGCGAAACTCTTGATCTTGTAGCCGGACGTCAGCTTCAGCCACTTGATGATGTCCACGCCGGGCAAATAGTCGAACCAGGAGTCTCCCTGTGCCACGACGTCTACGCCGTTGGAACCGAAGAAGAATCCAGTGACACCCTCAACCTGCTTTTGCGCTGGCTGATCGTGTTGCCATATTGCCAGATCTATTTTTGCTAACGCGTCTTCACTTTCATAGTTCATGTCGGCAGTCCTTTTTTCGGTAAACCCAGTGGAACCAATGTTTTCGCGGTTCCGTTCATTGAGTCCGAACGACGTCATGAGGGTGCTGCTACGTCCAGACTGTTCAGCACTACTGTTTTTCGCCACGCCGGATGCATCCGGCATGCTGCGAGCGATTGTTAACGATGAGACTCGTCCGGGGTTGAACACTCGGGCAGGCGTCGACTGGAGGGGAGATGTGCACGAGGGTGCGTCGTGTGGCGTACATGGAAGGATCCTCGATCCAGGAGGTTCGATCCCCCACGTCACGAACGCTTTTCTGCGTCGCAGGGCTTTGCTCTGAAATTATCGTAGACGAGTTGTGGCCAATGCAAAAGACAACCCCCAGAGAAGTTTTCGGCACGGCCTCGACGCGCCGGGGCAACTGCGGTATTTCAATCCTCCAGTGGCGGGAGGGCTTGCCCCGTCCACTGAAGGCGTGCTGGAGGGCCTGTTCAGTTCTTGTCGAGATCGATATTCTTCGTCTCACGCAAACAGATCATCCCCACCACCAGACTGACCCCGGTAATCAACACCGGGTACCACAGCCCGTAGAAAATATCCCCGGTGTACACCACCAGCGCAAACGACACGGTCGGCAGGAAACCGCCAAACCAGCCATTGCCAATGTGGTACGGCAGGGACATCGAGGTGTAGCGGATGCGGGTCGGGAACAGTTCGACCATCAGCGCCGCCAGCGGCCCGTAGCACATGGCCGAGATAATGATCAGGGCGACGATCAGGGCGACGATCATCGGTTTGTTGATTTGCTGCAGGTCGGCCTGTTGCGGATACCCGGCCAACGTCACGGCACCGCGCAGGGCCGCTTCGTCGTAGCCGTCGATCTTCACGTCGCCGATGCTCACCTGCACGCCGCTGCCGGTCGGTGCGGCGACACTGGAATAGGGCAGGCCTTGTTTGACCAGGAAGGTTTTGACCTTGTCGCACGGGCTGTCGAATTTGGCCTTGCCCACCGGATCGAACTGGAAGGTGCAGGTCGCTGGGTCGGCCAGCACGGTGATCGGTGCCTGACGACTGGCCTGGTCAATCGCCGGGTTGGCGTAGTGGGCCAGGGATTTGAAGATCGGGAAGTACAGCACGGTGGCCAGCAACAGGCCGAGCATCAGCACTGGTTTACGTCCGACTTTGTCCGACAGCCAGCCGAAAATAATGAAAAACGGCGCACCGATCACCACGCTGATGATCAGCAGCGTGTTGGCCACCGCCGGGTCCATTTTCAAGAACTGCGTGAGGAAGAACAGTACATAAAACTGCGCCGCGTAGAAGGTCACCGCTTGCCCGGCATTGATGCTGAACAGGGCGATCAGCACGACTTTGAGGTTTTCCCATTTGCCGAAGGATTCGCGGATCGGCGCCTTCGAGGTTTTGCCTTCCTTTTTCATTTTCAGATAGGCCGGCGATTCGTGCAGGCTCAGGCGGATCCAGGTGGAGATGCCCAGCAGCACAACCGACAGCAGGAACGGAATCCGCCAGCCCCAGACTTCGAACTGATCGCCCGTGAAGTAGCGGCAACCGAGTACCACCAGCAGTGATAGCAGCAAACCGAGGGTGGCGGTGGACTGAATCCAGCTGGTGTGCAAACCGCGTTTGCCGATGGGCGCGTGTTCTGCGACATAGGTTGCCGCGCCGCCGTATTCACCGCCGAGCGCCAAGCCTTGAAGCATGCGCAACAACACCAGAATGATCGGTGCGGCGATGCCGATGCTGGCGTAGTTCGGCAGCAAACCCACGCAGAAGGTCGCGATACCCATCAAAATGATGGTCGCCAGAAACGTGTACTTGCGCCCGATCATGTCACCCAACCGACCGAACACCAGCGCCCCGAACGGCCGTACGACAAATCCCGCCGCAAATGCCATTAGCGCAAAGATGAAGGCAGTCGTGTCATTGACCCCGGCGAAAAACTGCTTGCTGATCACCGCCGCGAGGGCGCCGTAGAGGAAGAAGTCATACCATTCGAACACCGTCCCCAGGGACGAGGCGAAGATGACTTTCTGCGTGGCATTGCTGGTGCTGGCGCCGCTCGCGGCATCCAGCGGCTGAACGTGTTCTGACATATCGGTATCCCTCACAGTGATTGTTTTTGTTGTTCCACTGGTGTTGCGTGTCCTGGTGATGCGCGATGCCCATGAATCAAACGCCAATCTCCTTGTGGGAGCGGGTTTGCTCGCGATAGCGGTGCTTCAGCCAACTTCAATGTTGAATGTCATACCGTCATCGCGGGCAAGCCCGCTCCCACAGGGTGGGTGTTTAGTGTTGGTTTGAGGATCAGTTGTGCGGCCTTCTCGGCAATCATCAGCGTCGGCGAACAGGTGTTGCCCGAGGTGATGCGCGGCATGATCGAGGCGTCGGCAATGCGCAAACCCGGCACACCATGCACGCGCAACTGCGCATCGACCACCGCATCGCCGTCATTGCCCATTCGACAGGTACCGACCGGATGGAAAATCGTCGTGCCGATTTTCGCCGCCGCTTCGTGCAACGCTTCCTCGCTCTGCAGGCTGTCGCCCGGCAGATACTCGACCGGTTTATACGCTTGCAGGGCAGGGGCGCTGACGATGCGTCGGGTCAGGCGAATCGCATCCGCCGCCACGCGCAGGTCTTCAGGATGGCTCAGGTAATTGGGCTGAATCAGCGGTGCGTCTTGTGGGTTGGCGGAGCGAATGTCGATGCGGCCACGGCTCTGCGGGCGCAGATCGCACACCGAAGCGGTGAACGCCGGAAAACTGTGCAACGGCTCGCCAAAGCGCTCCAGAGACAACGGCTGTACGTGATATTCAAGGTTGGCTGATGTCTGCTCCGGCCCTGAGCGCGCAAAGGCGCCCAACTGACTCGGCGCCATCGACAATGGCCCGCTGCGGTCATACAGATAACGCAGGCCCATGCCCATCTTGCCCCACACGCTGCCAGCGATCTGGTTAAGGGTGCGGGCGTTTTCCAGTTTGTAGATCAGGCGCAATTGCAGGTGATCCTGCAGATTGCCGCCCACCCCGGGCAGTTCATGTAGCACGCCGATCCCCAGTCGCTCCAACAACCCACGCGGACCGATGCCCGAACGCTGGAGAATATTCGGCGACCCAACGGCGCCTGCGCACAGGACGATTTCCTTGCGCGCCTTGAAGCGTTTGACCTGACCCTCGTGACGCGCACTGACTGCCGTCGCGCGACCGTCCGTAAGCAATACCCGATCGACCTCAACCCCGGTCAGCACCGTCAGGTTCACGCGATTGCGCAGCGGTTTGAGAAAGGCCTTGGCCGCGTTCCAGCGCACGCCGGCCTTCTGGTTGACCTGAAAGTAACCGCAACCTTCGTTATCGCCCTGATTGAAGTCATCGATGCTGGCAATGCCGCTTTGTTCGGCAGCGCTGCGAAATGCATCCAGAATGGGCCAGGACAGCCGCTGTTGCTCAACCCGCCATTCGCCCTTGGCGCCGTGAAACTCAGCCGCGCCGGCAAAGTGGTTTTCGCTTTGTTTGAACAGCGCCAGCACATCGTTCCAGGCCCAGCCCGGATTGCCTTCGGCCGCCCAGCCGTCGTAGTCGTTGGCCTGGCCGCGCATGTAGATCATGCCGTTGATGGAAGAACAGCCGCCCAGTACCTTGCCGCGCGGATAGCTCAGTGCGCGGCCGTTGAGGCCCTGTTGTTCTTCGGTTTTGAAGCACCAGTCGGTGCGCGGGTTGCCGATGCAGAACAGGTAACCGACAGGAATGTGAATCCACGCATAGTTGTCGCGCCCGCCGGCTTCGAGCAACAGCACGCGCTGCTGTGGATCGGCCGACAGTCGATTGGCCAGCAAACACCCGGCAGGGCCGGCGCCGACCACGATGTAGTCGTATTCATCGAGGGAAGTCTGCATTCCCTGACCTCGCTTTTTGTTTTTATTGTCGGACACTCTAGTTGTTAGCTTTCGTTAAAAGAATGTTAGTTTTTGCGCAGCCGCTGTGCGTTTTTAAACAGCCTTGAATGACGATCGCTGACAAGGACACCCCATGTTCGACTGGAACGACCTGCGGTTTTTTCTTGAGTTGCAACGCAGCGGCCGGCTGCTCACCGCCGCCCGCCGGCTGAACACGACCCATGCCACCGTTGCCCGCCACATCGAAGCCATCGAAAAAAGCCTCGGCACCGCGCTGTTCGTCCAGCACGCCCAAGGTTACGAAATGACCCCGGCGGGGGAGGCGTTGCTCAAACACGCCGAAGCCATGGAAAACGTCGCACTGCTGGCCCAGGAAGAAATCACCCAGTCCACGGCGCCGCTGGGCAAGATCCGCGTCGGTGTGACCGAAGGCCTGGGCATCAAATTCCTCGCCAGTCGCATGATCGGCCTGTTCGAACGCTACCCGGGGCTGGAAGTGGAACTGGTGGCTGTGCCGCGCTTTGTCAGCATCCTCAACCGAGAAGCGGAAATCAGCATCCACCTGGAGCGCCCGGCGGCCGACATGCTGGTCACGCGCAAACTCACCGATTACCGCCTCGCGCTCTATGCCAGCCAGCGCTATCTCGCCAACGCGCCGGCGTTGCGCAGTCGCGAAGATCTTGGGCGGCACGCGTGGATTGGTTATGTCGATGATTTGTTGTTCAGTCAGGAACTGATGTTTCTCAACAGTTTCTGTCGCAGCCCTCGGGTGGTGTTTCACAGCACCAGCGTCATCGCCCAGCAGGAGGCGGCGCGCTCGGGATTGGGGATTGCCGTGTTGCCGTGCTACATGGCCGCCGCCGATCCGGACCTGGTCGCGTTGCTGCCCGATGAAAGCATCGAGCGCAGTTACTGGATCAGCACGCGGCGCGAGTTGCACAAATCGGTGAGGCTGCGGGTGGTTTGGGACTATGTGGTGGGGTTGTGTGAAGCCGAGCAGGGGCTCTTACGCGGTTAACCCAGCTAACACCCATCCACAGGGGGGCTTCGATGTGCTTGGGGCCGGGGTTGATTAATATATGGATATCCGTATATTCGATTTTCCGTATGTATGGTGCGTCCAGATGATCACCCCCCCTGAACTCTTCAAAAGCCTGGCCGACGAGACCCGAGTGCGTGCCACGCTGTTGATCGCCGACCAAGGCGAATTGTGCGTCTGCGAGCTGATGTGCGCTCTCGACGACAGCCAGCCGAAAATCAGCCGCCACCTCGCGCAACTGCGCAGTAACGGGCTGTTGCTCGATCGCCGTCAGGGCCAATGGGTTTATTACCGGCTCAACCCGGATCTGCCCGAGTGGGTCCGCGACATCCTGCAAGTGACTGCAAAGGCCAACGCCGATTGGCTCAAGGACAACGCCGCCCGTCTGCGCAACATGGATGGACGTCCCGTGCGCGATAGCGCGTGTTGCTGAATCCCCACACTTTTTAGGAGCACTCCATGCGAGTTTTGTTCATGTGCACGGCCAACAGTTGCCGCAGCATTTTGTCTGAAGCGATGTTAAATCACTTGGCCCCGTCGACACACGAGGCGGTAAGTTCCGGCAGCTTCCCCAAAGGCCAGGTGCTGCCGCGCAGTTTGTCGACCTTGCAGCAGGCCGGCATCAGCATCGATGGCTTGTACAGCAAGGGCAACGACGCTTTCGAAGACCACCTGCCAGACATCGTCATTACCGTTTGCGATAAGGCCGCCGGCGAAAGCTGCCCGGTGTATTTCGGCCCGGCGCTGAAAGCCCATTGGGGCCTTGAAGATCCCTCCGACGTGGCCGGCGACGACGCGACGGTCGAGGCGGCGTTTCGCTCGACGTTGGGGCGCATCGAACGGCGTTGCCAGGCCTTTCTCGACCTTCCCTTTGACCGACTCAACCGCGATGAACTCAAGCGCGAGCTGGATCGGATCGGCACCCTTTAAGCAGGATTCCCCATGTCTGAACAACTGCCCAATCTTGACCTGAGCCTGTTCGAAAGCGAGCAGCATCCGAAGCCGCCAAGCACGCACAAGCCAAGGATTTTGTTGCTCTACGGATCGACCCGCGAACGCTCCTTCAGCCGTCTGTTGGTCGAAGAGGCCGCGCGCCTGCTCGAGCACTTCGGCGCCGAGACGCGCATTTTCAATCCTTCAGAGTTGCCCCTGCCCGACGATGTCCCTGTCGAACACCCCAAAGTGCAGGAACTGCGCGATCTGGTGCTGTGGTCGGAAGGCCAGGTCTGGTGCTCGCCGGAGCGCCACGGCGCGATGTCGGCAGTGTTCAAGGCGCAAATCGACTGGATCCCCCTGGCGCTCGGCGCCGTTCGTCCCACTCAGGGCAAAACGCTGGCGGTGATGCAGGTCTGCGGCGGTTCACAGTCGTTCAATGTGGTCAATCAGTTGCGCGTGCTGGGGCGCTGGATGCGCATGTTCACCATCCCCAATCAATCCTCGATCCCCAAGGCGTTCATGGAGTTCGACGAGGCGGGGCGGATGAAACCCTCGCCGTTCTATGACCGCGTCGTCGATGTGATGGAAGAATTGGTGAAGTTCACCGTGTTGCTGCGCGACAGTCAGGCCTATCTGGTCGATCGTTATTCAGAGCGCAAGGAGTCGGCCGAGCAACTGATGGCTCGGGTCAACCAGCGTTCGATCTGACGCCCTGGTTGCCAGTGCGCGACGTGGCGCTACAAATGCAGGCGATGGATGACCTGGCGGCTATCGTCGGGATCCGTGTGGGTTTCAAAGCCCAGGGCTCTGGCCAGGTCGCGCATGGCCGTGTTTTTGGCCGAGTCCACCGAGTACAGGTGCGTGAAACCGTTTTTGCCAGCCGCTTTGATCAGATGCTCCATCAGTAAGGTACCCAGGCCCAGATGCGCCCACTCATCGGCGACAGTCACGGCGCATTCACCTTCCTGCTCGCCCGTGGCGGCGTAGCGGCTGACACCGATTTCGATCAATTCGCCGTTTTCGTGAACCAGGGCAATGAAAGCGGCGCGTTGCTTTTGATCAATGTCCATCAACTGATCGAGCAGCGCCGTGCCCGGCTCGCTGATCTGCGCCAGAAAGCGCATGTGGCGGGACTCGGGGGACAAACGCTGGATAAATGTGTACTCGCGTTCGCGGTCGTTGTCCGCCAGTGGCCGGATCAACACATGCCGGCCGTCCTTGAGCGATTCGATCCAGTATTCACCGGTGTGTGCGGCGTAAGCGGCCGTCGCCCGGTCATTGTGGTCTTTGACAGTGAGCATGATGTGAACCTCCAGCGAGGGAAAGAGCAACGCGCGGTTGTACTGCGCTCATTCCTTTCTACACTGTTAACGACGCTGGCGTCTGATCTGATTCAAACCGACGCTAAACGTACCCCGTCGCTCGACTTCCAACCCTGTCAGGCCAATCGGAGGATGCAGCCGGACTTTGTTGTTTGTGAAAAACTCGCGCAGGTCAATTGAGTTGCAGATGAGCGCCACAGTGAGCCACCACGTCTTGCGTTGATAACGACCGGATCCCACGATCTACGCCCAACGACTACTATTGCTGCGGATGGTCGATAGTTTGTTACACGTCGTAAAGCAGGCCGTCGATCCGGTGAGGAATACCGAATGCGAGTGATGATTCTGGATGATGACCCTTGGATTTCAGATCTTTTAAAACAACTGGTGTTGAGTATTCGCCCGGCGGCACAGGTCGATTGCTATATCGACGTTGCTAGCGCTTTGGCTGCCTGGCACCCAGGTACCTATCAACTGGTCATCGCGGACTGGAATCTGCCAGATGCGCCGGGCGTTGACCTGCTGCACAGCATTCGCCAAAAAGATCACGACATGCCGCTGATCATCATCACCGGGCGCGCCGACCGAGACAGCGTGCTGGCGGTGAAATCGCTGAGGGTCAGCGCATTTTTTACCAAGCCCTTTCAGGTTTCACGCCTTGTCGAGCGCCTGGAGGCACTGCTTCCGCCGGATGACCCGCTGCGCCCCCCCACGATCAATACTGAAGACTTACCCAGCTATCTCGGCAGTTTGACTGCGGACGAACTGGACTTGCCTTTACTCGCCTCGGTAAAGGAAAAGCTTCAGCTTGGCTATGGCGGCGCCGTACTGGATCTGCGCGAACTCGCCAATGATTGGCAGTATGACCCGGCCTTGTGCGCCCATTTGATCGCTGCCGCCAACAGCGCCGCGTATCTCGGCCAGGGCCAGCCGTGCACGAACCTGAAAGCGGCACTCACCCGGTTAGGCGGGTTGACCAGCGTCAACCTGGCGATCAGCCAGGCGTTGCGACAGAGCGCAACGCACCCCGGCGCTATGCTCATGCCAGGGGTTCAGGCACTTCTGGATGATTCCGAGCGGTTGGCTGAAAGAGTTGTGCTTCTGGCCCAGCAGTGCGGGCTTGATCCTGCGCCGATGCAAACGGCCGCACTGTTGCACCGCATGGGCGAACTCTGTGTGTATTACCAGACCCAGAAATGGGAGAACCTGGGCAATAGCGTTAGTGAAGAGGCACTCTTGCACGCTGTCCGCGATTTTGCGGCGCCTTTTGCCGTTCGATTGAAAGCAAACTGGGGTCTGCCGATGGTTTTGCGTGAGCTGATTGGTGCTATTTATGTCTTGCCGACCCTGCAAGTACGTCGTGAACAGGTCGTGATGCGTTTGGCCGCCGCCATGAGTAATGGCGAACCCGAAGCAGACGTTGAAAGGCTTCAACGGTTGGCCGGTCTGGCCTGAGCGTGTCTGGTAGTGCGAGGGTGGAGCAGGGCGCGGACTCAGGGTTGTCGGTTATTCAATGCAAGGAATTTGCGAGGAGCAACGGAATGCGCAATCAGCCGTTTAGTCTCAAACCGGTCCTCCTGATCGTTGATGACCAGATTACCGCCTTGAGAACACTGAGCAGTGCCGTGTCTGACCTGGCTGAAGTCCATACGGCCCAAAGTGGTCAGCAAGCCCTCGATATCGCCCGTCAATGCCGGCCCGATGTGGTCTTGCTTGATATCGAAATGCCCGGTATGAACGGTTTCGAGGTGTGTCGGATACTCAAGTCTGACCCGGAACTGTTTAGCGTCGCGGTCATTTTTGTCAGCGCTCATACGCAAACAAGCGCTGAATTACTGGCGATGGAGTGCGGTGGCGTGGACTTCATTCAAAAACCGTTGAATATTCCGGTTGCCAGAGCCCATATCAAAGCTCACATCGCCTTGCGCGTAGAGGCCAAGAGGCTGGCCAATCACGATGCTCTGACGGGCCTGCCCAACCGGATCCTGTTGCAGGACCGCACCGAGCAGGCCTTGCAAAAGGCCCGTCGCAGGCAGGGGCGTGTGGCGATGCTCCTGATTGATCTGGACAACTTCAAGGTCATAAACGATTCGATGGGCCACTCGGTCGGTGATCTGGTGCTGCGGGAGGTTGCAGCGCGAATATCGGGTTCCCTGCGCATGGAGGACACTGTCAGCCGGCAAGGGGGAGACGAGTTCATCCTGCTCCTGCCAGAGGTGGTCGGGTTCGATGCCATGGGGGACTTCGCGCAAAGGCTGCTCGAGATCATCGCCAGTCCTTTTTCAATTCAGGGTAACCGCTACGACCTGTCGGCGAGCATCGGCATCAGCGTGTTCCCTGAAGACAGCGACGACATGGAATCGCTGCACCGACATGCTGATGCGGCCATGTATCAGGCGAAACTTTCAGGGCGTAATCGCTACTGTTTTTTTTCCTCGCATATCGAGAGCAGCATGCGCGCCAGGCACCTGCTTGAACGCCACATGCGCAACGCTTTGGAAGAAGGCGTTTTTGAAGTTTTCTACCAGGCGAAGGTTGATGCCCGGCATAACCGCATCATTGGCATGGAGGCGCTGATCCGCTGGCGCAATCCTGAAGGGGGGCTGGTTTCTCCTGCCGATTTCATCCCGCTGGCAGAAGAAACCGGGCTGATCATCCCTATTGGTAAATACGTTTTGTTGCAGGCCTGCAGGGACACCAGGACACTTCGCGAACTGGGCCATGACATTTCCATCAGCGTGAATATCTCCGTCGTGCAATTTCGCGAGGCGTCCTTTCTGACCATGGTCGAAGACATCCTGCTTGAGTCTGGATTGGAGGGCAGATATGTGGAACTGGAGATCACCGAGGGGGTACTGGCACGGGACATTGAAAGCGCCCGAGAAACCCTCTTTCATCTCAAAACGCTCGGCGTTCGTATTTCGATCGACGATTTCGGCACCGGTTATTCAAGCCTGGCTTACCTGAAACGGTTTCCGATCGATGTTCTGAAAATAGATCAGAGTTTTGTGCGAGACATGATCACCGATAAAAGCGATTCGGCCATCATCGCAGCAATCATCAAGTTAGGTCAGGCGCTAGGTCTGGAGTTGGTGGCCGAAGGTGTCGAAACCCAGGAACAGGCTCATGCACTTCTGGAACTGGGTTGTCAGATCATGCAAGGCTATCTGTATTGCCGCCCGATCAATTTTGCGCAAATAAAGTCGTTTTTATCTGCTGGGCTAGACGTTACTGTTCCCACTTTGAGCTAAGTTGCAAACACTTCCCCGACAGGGTCGAACTTTAAATGTGAAGGCTGAAAGTCTTCTGCAGCAGGGCAAACCGGGTGAAGAAATCCAGATTTTTTACATTGAACTGGGGCGTCGCGATTACCCTGGCTGTGGGCCTGGGGGCAAGCGTTCTGGGTAGCTGGGTGCTTGACCGTATCAACGAGCGCCACGCTCAAGAAGCGATCGTTGCAGCTACAGCCGAGGCCGCTGAATTGGTTTTAAGTCGCCTCAATCTTTACCAGTACGGTTTGCGTGGTGCTCGCGGTGCAGTAGTGACAGCGGGGGAGCAGGGGATAAGTCGTGAACTGTTCAGTCGTTATCAGAAAACGCGTGACCTGGCCGTGGAGTTCCCCGGCGCAAGAGCTATCGGGTTTGTCAGGCGCGTACCGGAACGCGATGAAAGCGCGTTTATCAAGTCAGCCCGGGCCGATGGCGCCGCTGATTTTTCCATTCGTCAACTCTCGGCTCATCCTGGCGAGCGCTACGTTATCCAGTATGTCGAGCCTGTTGAAGGCAATCAGCCCGCCATTGGCCTGGACATAGCCTCGGAACCTGCTCGGCGCGAAGCTGCTCACTCTGCAATACAGAGCGGCATGACGCAGATAACAGCGCCCATCACCCTGGTACAGGCCATTGGCAAACCGCAGCAGTCGTTCTTGTTGTTGATGCCCATTTTTCGCAACGGCGTGACACCTGCGACGGCAGCCGAACGTGACGCCGCCGCGTTCGGCTGGAGCTATGCAGTCTTGCAGACCGAGCAGGTCCTCACGGGCCTGCGCATAGAAGACAAGGCCGTGCACCTGAAATTGAGGGACATCACTGTCCCGGGGCAAGAGACGTTGTTTTATGAGAGCGCCGACAACTCGGCCAGCTCTGCAACGCTGATCACTCATCAGGTGGAGCGCGAGGTTTACGGCCGGCGGTGGCAAATCGAACTTGGCGCCAATTCGCTGTTCATCCAGCGTTTGCGTCAGGTCTCACCGAAGGTGGTGCTGTTGCTGGGCGGTGTTCTCACCCTTCTTTTGGCGACTCTGGTGGGGGTCGGCAGTGTCAGTCGTCAACGTCGACGTCAGGTTATTGCCGAACAGGCAAGGCTAGCCGCCATTGTTGAAAGCTCGGCAGAGGCGATTATCGGTAAAACCCTTGATGGCGTTGTCACCAACTGGAACAAAGGGGCTGAGCATCTTTTTGGGTTTACCTCGCAAGAAGCCGTGGGCCACACACTGGCCAATCTGATTGTTCCCTCGGAGCTGGCCAGTGAGGAGTCGCACATCCTTGAGCGTGTAAGGGCGGGCGATCGTATCGATAGTTTTGATACTCAGCGCCGTCACAAAGACGGACAACTGATCGACGTCTCCGCGAGCATCTCTCCGATTTATGGCGAGGGTGGCCGCGTCGTCGGTGCCTCCAAGACAATCAGGGACATTTCGGCCAAAAAGGCTGCAGAGGCGCGGATTCTCGAACTCAATTCAAGCCTGGAAGAGCAGGTCGCACAGCGAACGTCAGAACTGCAGCACCTCAATGTGTTGTTGAATAGCGTGCTGCGCTCGGCCACTGAGGTGTCGATCATTGCGACAGATCTTGAAGGCGTCATTCGTGTCTTCAACAACGGCGCCGAGCATTTGTTGGGTTATGACGCCGAAGAGGTGCTGGGCAAGCACACGCCGGCGCTCTTCCATGTAGCCGATGAAGTCACTGCGCGGGGCCAGGAACTGAGCCAGGAGTATGGTCAGACCATTAATGGCATTGGTGTGTTTACCCATAAACCCGAGCATGAAAGCGCAGAAACTCGAGAGTGGACTTACGTACGCAAGGATGACTCACGGTTTCCTGTGACGCTGGTCGTTACCTCCATGCGCGATGACGATGGGAAATTGACTGGCTACCTGGGCATCGCCGTCGATATCACCGAACGTAAAGCGGCAGAAAAGGAGCTGGCGGCAAGCCTGGAAACGACACAGCGACAGCGTAGCGAACTGATGGCGGTGCATCATCAATTGCTGATGGCCGCGGAAGTGGCGGAACTGGGGATCTGGTCCTGGACGTTGTCGGACAATGCCTTGCAATGGAATGACCGCATGTTCGAGTTTTACGGGCAGCCTTTGGCGTTGCGCGACAACGGCCTGAACTATATGCATTGGTACACCCGTGTTCACCCCGAGGATGTCGAGGCTGCGGCTGCAAGGCTCAGTGCCGCCGTCGATGGGGTGGATGAGTACGACACGGTATTCAGGGTGACTGGCCCGGACAGCCAGATTCGCTTTATCCATGCCGCCGCGCAGATCGAGCGCACGCCGACCGGGGCAGCGCTGCGTGTAACCGGTATCAACCGGGACATCACCTCCCAGCGCGAGCTGGAATCGCGCCTGCTTTACGCCAAAGAGCAGGCCGATCTGGCGAGTGCGGCGAAGTCGGCCTTTCTCGCCAACATGAGTCATGAGATTCGTACGCCAATGAACGCTGTGCTGGGCATGTTGCAGTTGGTGCAAAACACGCCGCTTGACGGGCGCCAGCTCGATTACGTGAGCAAAGCGCAGGGCGCCGCGAAATCGCTGCTGGGCTTGCTCAATGACATTCTCGATTATTCCAAGATCGAGGCGGACAAGTTGCAACTCGATGTGCACCCGTTCGAACTTGAGTCGTTGATGCGCGATCTTGCCGTCGTGCTGGCGGGCAACCAGGGTGAGAAAGAGGTTGAGGTCATGTTCGACCTGGACGCCAATCTGCCCAACGGCCTGATCGGCGATAGCCTGCGACTGCAACAAGTGCTGATCAACCTGGCGGGGAATGCGCTCAAGTTCACCCCGCAAGGCCAGATAGTCGTCAGCGTTGAACAACGCAAGCGCACGGAAAACGCCGTTGAATTGCGCATCGCTGTCTCTGATACCGGCATCGGCATCAGCCCGGAGCAACTTCAGCGCATTTTCGAAGGTTTTACCCAAGCCGAAGCGTCGACCTCCAGGCGCTTTGGTGGCACCGGTCTGGGGCTGGTGATCTGCAAGCGGTTGGTCGGTTTGATGGGGGGAGAGTTGCAAGTGGAGAGCCAGTACGGCGTCGGAAGTCGCTTCTGGTTCGATATCACCCTGAATGTCGCTCAGAACGCGCTGCTGCGATCCGACTGCCCAGGCGTTGATGTGCCGATGCGCCTACTGGTCGTCGACGACAACGCAATGGCGGGCGAACTGCTGTTACGAACCGTTCATGCGCTGGGATGGACCGCAGACTATGTGAGTGAAGGCGCGCAAGCGGTGGAACGGGTCAACAGCGCCCAGGCGCGCGGCGAGGCTTACGATGTCGTACTGATGGACTGGCGGATGTCGGGGATGGATGGCTTGAACGCTGCGCAATTGATCAAGCAGCAGAGCCGTGACGCGCCACCACCACTGATCATCATGATCACCGCCTACGGCCGTGAAGTGCTGACAGATGCCTATCTTGAAGGCGATGCTCCCTTTGCCGGGTTTCTCACCAAACCTGTCACTCCCAAGCAGTTGGCCGACTCGGTTCAGCGAGCCTTCGAGGGTAAAGACCCTCTGCAATCTGCGCGGGTGCAACCAGCGGGTGCCGGGTCACAACGCTTGGCGGGGCTGCGCTTATTGGTGGTCGAAGACAATATGCTCAATCGGCAGATTGCCAGTGAACTGCTGACCAGTGAAGGCGCTCAAGTGACGCTGGCTGAGTGTGGGTTGGAGGGTGTCAGCAAGGTGCTCAATGAGCGTGTGCCCTTCGACGCCGTATTGATGGATATCCAGATGCCGGATATCGATGGCCTGGAAGCAACCCGGCGCATTCGTGCCGACTCGCGTTTTGCGACGTTACCGATTGTGGCAATGACGGCCAATGCCTCCAGTGCAGACCGAGAAGCCTGCCTGGCGGCGGGGATGAATGAGCACGTCGGTAAACCGGTAGACCTGGAACAACTGGTCGTGACACTGCTCTGTCAAACCGGCCGCGAGGGCAGTCAAACATCGACAGACCTTGTGCAAACCGACAGGGATGAGGCCCTCATTGAGGACCGGCAGTCGATCATCAATCGCTTTGGCGGTAACCTCGAGTTGATCCGCAATGTATTGATGAACTTTGGCCCCGAGCTGGAAAAACAACTGGTGCAGTTGCATGATCAGATCCAGCGACAAGAGGCGTCGGGGGCTGTTTTCGTTCTCCACGCCATTAAAGGCAGCAGCGGCACCTTGGGGGCCAGGGCATTGTCACGGTTGGCCGGTGATCTGGAACACAAGCTTAAACACGAGGATGCTGAATCCGCAGCAAGGCTCTTGGCTGACCCCTCCTGGTTTGAGGAGCTTGGCAGGCTGCTGCAACAAAGCCTTTTACAGATGAATGTCGAATTTTCTCAGAGCCCATCAACAGAAATCCTTACCGATAGGGAAGTCATGGAATCTGCGCAATGGAAAGAGTCCCTTGAAGAGATTTTGCTCTTGCTGGAAACCGGTAATCTTCAAGCCATTGAACTGACAACTGGACTGCTGTCAAAAACGCCCCCGGCACTGCGCCCGCAATTCAACGAACTCGTTGTTATGGTGCAGTCGTTGGACTTTAGTGCTGCGATGCCCATAGGGCGTGAACTGTTGAGATCTGCCTGATGGAGCAATTGAAAAAGACTTGGCTACTTCAGCCGCACAAACGCCCAAAACTGCTTATTGTCGACGATCAACCGACCAATATCCGGGTCCTGCATGAGCTGTTTCGTGAGGACTGCGACGTGTTCATGGCCACCAGCGGCGAACAGGCAATCACGGTATGCCAGGCGCAAATTCCCGATCTGGTGCTACTGGATGTGGTCATGGATGGCGTGGACGGTCATGAAGTCTGTCGTCGCCTCAAGGCAGACCCGGCGACTCAAGACATTCCTGTCATCTTCGTTACGGCGAAACAGCAAGACTCTGATGAGGTGCTGGGCCTGGAACTGGGCGCGGTAGATTTCATCAGCAAACCCATCAACCCGATCGTGGTCAGGGCGCGGGTGCGAACACACCTGACTCTGAAACTGCAGAACGATCTGTTGCGCTCCATGGCGTTGCTGGATGGTCTGACGGGAGTGGCCAATCGGCGCAAATTCGATGAGGAGATATCAGCTGATTGGCGCCAGTGTTATCGAGAGCAAAAACCCCTGTCGCTGATCCTGGCCGATGTCGATTTTTTCAAACGCTACAACGACCAGTATGGCCATCAGGCTGGAGACAGTTGCCTGAGGTCTGTTGCTCAGGCGTTATCTGAAACGGTCAGACGCCCCTACGACCTGGTCGCTCGATACGGCGGCGAAGAGTTTGCCTGCCTTTTGCCCACGACCAGTCATGCGGGAGCCGTCGAGATTGCAGAAAAAATGCAAGCGAATGTTCGAGCGTTGGCCATCGAACATTCGACCTCCGATGCCGATCATGTGGTTACGGTCTCCCTCGGTGTGGCGACCGTGACCCCTACGGGCGTTCTTGCTTTCGAGGCCTTGATCGAAGCGGCGGACATGCAGCTCTACGAAGCGAAGAATGCCGGTCGGGCTCGGGTAGCCTCGGTGGAGCTGTAGGGCCGCGGCCTGCTGCTGGCAAGTGACCGCGATTGTCAGTGAGGTTCAACCTGATCCATCGACCGTCGCAGATCACTGCCTTGCGGGCATCGACAACGTCGCCCGCAATCCACCCTCAGCCCGGTTGACCAACGTAATCCGCCCACCCAGTCGCATGGCGATGGTGTTGACGATGGTCAGCCCCAATCCCGCACCCTGCGCGTTACCGCGGCTGTAGAACCGTTCGAACAAGCGCTCTCGATCTTCCTCATCAATGCCCGGCCCCTGATCTTCGACGCTCAAATGGCAGAAGCCGTCGGTTTGAGTCAGCGTCACGGTGATCACGCCGTGGTCCGGGGAGAAGTTGGCGGCGTTGGTGATCAGGTTGTTCAGGGCAATGTCGATGGCGGCGGTGCTGGCCAGGACATGGAGCGTTTGGGCGCCGTCTTCAAAGGCCAGTTCCAGCTGTTTACTCAGCAACCACGGGGTCAGTTGCACCAGGCTGTTGCGCACGGTTTCGCTGAGGTCGATGCGTTGCAGAGGCGGGGGGTCGGGTTTGGGCTCCAGGCGGGCCATGGTCAGCAACTGATTGACCAGACGGCTGGTGCGATCGACACCCGAGATCAGAAATTGCAGCGAGTCGCGGCGCTCCTGTTCGGTGCCGGCCTCCAGCAGGTTTTGCGCATGCACCCGCAGCACCGCCAGCGGTGTGCGCATTTCGTGGGCGGCGTCGGCGATGAAGCGGCGTTCACGGCCGAGCACTTCCTGGATCTGCGCGAGCATGCGGTTGAGCGCTGCTTGCATCGGTTCCAGCTCGCTGGGCAAGGGTGTCAGTTGCAAAGGTTCCAGCGAGCCGCTGTGGCGCGCGCGCAGGGTCGCAGCCATGTCCGCCAGTGGCTTGAGGCCCCAGCCGATGGCGAGCCAGACCATGGCCGCAAGGATCAGGCTACCGAGCACGTTCGGCCACAGTGTGTGACGGACGATGCGGTCGACCAGATCGGCGCGTACATCATCGCGCTCACCGACCCAGATGCGCAGGCCGTTCTGCTTGTCTTCCAGCATGAATGCGCGCCACTGGCGGTTTTTCAAATCCACGACATCGCTAAAGCCAGGCTGGGTTGGCGGGGAGGTGAAGGTGGGGGCGCTGGCGGTGTGTACCAGCACTTCATTCCTGGGGTCCCACACTTGAAAGGCCATTTTGCTTTCGTAAGGATGACCGTCGACGCGAGGCTCTGCTTCTCCCAGCGCAGTATTGAACGCCTGATACAGATCACTGTGCGCCTGACCATTGATCGGCATACGCATCACGCCTTGCAGTAACCGCGCGTTTTGCGCCAGTTGTGCGTCGTAGACTTCGGCGATTTCGTGGTTACTGTCGTGCAGATTGAACACGCTCAATACCGCTAAACCGGCGAGCATCAGGCCGATGATCAGCGTCAGCGTACGGCGACGAATCGAACTCATCGGCGCTCCTCCACCAGATAACCCACGCCACGGATGGTGCGGATCAGGTCGGTGGAGAACTTTTTGCGCAGGTGGTGGATATGCACTTCCAGGGTGTTGCTTTCTGCTTCTTCGTTCCAGCCGTACAACAACTGAATCAGTTGGTCGCGGGTCATGACGCGGCCCGGTGGCGAGAGCAATTCATGCAATAGCTGATATTCCTTGGGCGTCAGCGCCACGGGCTGGCCGTGATAGGTGACCTGCTGTGTGCCGGGGTTGAGGCTGATACCGGCGTGCTCGATCAGCGCTTGGGCGCGCCCGGCACTGCGTCGTAACAAGGCACGCAAACGCGCCTTGAGTTCGGCCAGATCGAACGGTTTGATCAGGTAATCGTCGGCGCCGGCATCGAGCCCGGCGATACGATCCTCGGTGGCATCGCGAGCGGTCAGGATCAGCACCGGCAGGTTCGAGCCACTGTCGCGCAGTCGACGCAGCACTTCGAGGCCGTCCATGCGCGGCAGACCCAGATCAAGCACCGCCAGGTCAAAGGTTTCACTGAGCAAGGCGTGCAGGGCGCTGCTGCCGTCCTTGAGCCAGTCGACGGTGTAGCCTTCGCGCCCCAACGCTTGATGAATACCCTCGCCGAGGGCCTCATCGTCCTCGATCAGTAATAAACGCACACGGACTCCTGTCATTCGAGTTTCTTGTTCACGTCCACCAGCAACGCGGCGATTTCTTTGCGGCGCCCGGCATCGGCGGTTTCCCGGCCCGGGCGGGGCGCCGCTTGCAGGGCTTTTTGCAATGCAGCTTTGGCTTCAGCGTAGCGCTTCTGACGGTAGAGGTGATCGCCCCAGAAGTACAGGCTGTCGATGCCCTCGGGGTTGAGTTGCAGCGCCTGCTTGAGCAGTTGCTCAGCCTTGTCGCTGTCGCCAAAACCGATTGGCCAGCCCGGCACGCGATCATACAGGGCGGCGAGGCTGGTGTAGGCCGAACCTTGCAGGGCTTTGGGGTCCAGGCTCAGGGATTTTTCCAAGTCAGCCTTGGCGTCTTTGGCTTTGCCCAACGCACCGAGCCCACCCTGGGCACCGGCCCAACTGCTGGTGACGATACCTTTCCAGATCCACGCTTCGGCCACGGCCGGGCGTTGGCTGGTGAAGCTCGTCGTTTGCGCCGACAGTTGCTCGAAAGCGGCGGCGCGCTGTTTCTCCGGTGTTTCGTATTGAATGTGCGCCCAGCTCTGTTGAATGCCGGCCAGGCGTTGCTGATCGGCGGTGTCCAGCGCCCAAACACTTTGGCTCAGCGCGCCGAGCAGTAGACATGCGTAGATTTTCTTCATGGTTTTGGCGGCTCATTGTCGGGTTTTTCACTCAGGCGACGGATCAGTGGCAACTGCTTGCGCAGGCCTCGATCCACCAGATGCGGCAGCAGGCTGTTGAGGCGCACGAAGAAGCGCTCCGGCCAGCCCAAATACAAATCGCGACGGTCGCCGGCAATCGCGTGGATCACCGCAGACGCCACGGCTTGCGGGTCATCGACGTTGGATTTCAGCGCATCGTTCAAGGCTTGCGCCGCCGCGCTGTTCATCGACGTGCGCGTAGCGCGGGGCGCGACGTAAAGCACGCTGACCCGGGTGTCGGCCAGTTCCCGGCGCAAGGCTTCGGAAAAACCGCGCAGGGCAAATTTGGTCGCGCAATAACTGGCATAACCGGGGTAGCCGATCGAGCCGTACGTGGAGCCAACGTTGACCACCATCGCACTGTCGGCGTCCTTGAGCAGCGGCAGCAGCAGTTTGGTCAGGCAGATCGGCGCACTGATGTTCACCGCCAGCATCGCGTTGATGTCGCTGTCATCGAGTTGCTCAAGCATGGCGAAGTGATTGACCCCGGCCGCGTTGATCAGCAGGTTGATGCCACCGATGGCTTCGGCGGCAGCCAGCACATTGCGCCGGTCGGCAAGGAAGGTCAGGTCAGCGGCCACCCAGCACAGGTTTTGCGGGTAGCGCTCGATCAGCGGCTGCAAGGCTTCCTGGTGGCGGGCCACGGCCAGCACCCGGGCGCCGGCGGCGCACAAGGCATTGGCGATGGCCATGCCGATGCCACCACTGGCGCCGGTCAATACCACACGCGCTTCACGCAGCTGCATGTTGAGCCTCCGCGTCACGCGGCAAGCCACGGAACATGTCGGTGTACAAGCGATAGACAACTTTCGAGGCGTGGATCACCGCGGCCTGGTCTTCTGGATCTTCCAACTGATTCATCAGTCGGCGATAGGTCTGCATATGCTCAACGTCCAGCGAACCGTGGGAGCTCAGGTAGCTGAATGCCGTCTCCGGCAGCGCCAGACGCTCGCGAATGCTGCCCGCTGCGTGGGTCGCCAGGGCAATGCTGGTGCCTTCGAGCACGTTGACCATGCCGAACAGCCCCACCGGGTTGCCGCGAGCGATCAGGTCATAAAGGAAACTGACCATCAACTCGATCGACAGCGACGGCTGACCATCACGCACCGCATCGCGGTCACCGCCACACGCGGCGATATCGTTGAGCACCCATTGTTCATGGCCGTACTCGTCCTCGATGTACTCGCACACCGCTTTGCGCAGCCATTCCAGACGCGTCGGCAAACGCGCACCGCAAGCCATCATCAAAGGCACGGTGTGGCGTACGTGGTAATAGGCCTGGGCGAGAAATGCGCGATAGCTTTCAAGGCTGACCTTGCCTTGCAGCGCATCAAGAATGATCGGCAGATTGAACAGCTCGTGACGTTCCTGTTGAGTGGCTTCTTGCAGTGTGTCGAAAAAATTCATGATGCGGATTCCTCAGAGACGGCGGATTCGGTCAGTTGTGTGTGGTACTGCGCGACGATGGCCTCGCGGCGCGGGCGGCCATTGGCGGTGAGCAAGCCATTGGCGGCGGTGAACGGTTGTGGCAGGCGCGTCCAGTTGTGTACCTGGGCGTAATCGGGCAGGGCGTCGTTGGCCTCGGCAACGGCAGCGGCCAGTTCCGCGTCGGTGCAATCCGGGCGATGTGGCCAGAGCAAGGCATGGTTGTGCGGCATCGCCTCCCCGTAGACGAACGCCTGGGCGATGTGGCGGCGCTGGGTCAGCTCGGACTCGACCCATTCCGGGTTGACGTTGCGCCCGAAACTGGTGACGAACTGATGCTTCTTGCGGCCCTTGAGGTAGAGAAACCCTTGCGAATCGAACTCGCCCAGATCGCCGCTTGGCCACCATTCTTCGGCGTACGGCGCATCCCCCAGATAACCCAACAGCGGCGAACCCTTGATCAGCACTTCGCCGTCCTCGGCCACGCGCACTTCAACGTGAGGCAGCGGCCTGCCGACGCTGCCCGGACGCCAGGCACCGGGGCGATTGAGGCAGACCACCGAGGCACACTCGGACAAGCCATAACCTTCATAAACCGGCAGGCCGACCCGTTGGGCGCGGTGCAGCAGATCCTCGGACACCCGCGCGCCACCCACCGCCGCAAAACGCAGAGTCTGGGGATCGAAGGCTTTCTGTTCGGCGGCGCCGACCAGCAATAGCAACAACTGCGGCACCAGAATCAGACTCTCCGGCGCACGGCTGGCCAGATAACCCAGCAGGCGCGGCACATCCACGCCACTGGCGCCCTGAATGCCGAGGGTTTTCTGGCCAGGCAGACTCAGCGTCGCACCGGCATACAGCGCCGCATAACAGCCAAGGTTTTCCAGCAGAATCGCCAACGGCAAAAGCGCCAGGTGATGCTGAGGAGCGGTCGGTTCGCTGGCCTGATGCAGCTCGCGTGCAACCCGCAACAAACTGTCGGCGCTCAGGCAAACGCCTTTGGGCGTGCCGGTGGTGCCAGACGTGAAGGTCAGTTTGGCCGTGCCGGCGGGCATGTGGCTCGGACCACTGAAGGTACGGCACCAGAACTCGCCGCTTTTCACATAACCGCCTGCGAGCAACTCGGCCTCCAGTTCCGGCTCGGCGATCACCCGTTCGGCCTGACTCTGCTCCAGACAATGAGCACGTTGCGCCGAGCTGAAAAACGGCGGCAGCGTCACGCAGGTCAGGCCTTCGAACAGCACGGCCAAGTCCCAGAGCATCGCGTCGACGCCGTTGTCCAGCGCCAGTGCAATCACTTGCACGTTTTCATCGCGCAAACGCTCCTGGCGATACAGCACCTCGGCGTACAGCGTGGCGTAATCGAGCCTTAGGGTGTCGCCCCACAGGGCAATCGTGTTGTCATTGCGCCCGGCATGGCTGCGCAGGGTTTCCTTGAAACGTTGCAGTTCAAGCGACATGGCAAGCTCCTTCAATCGAGGTTGGCAGACCCAGGCGCGTGAACAGACCGATATTGCGCAGATGGATAAAACCGGCGCGGATGTTGCCCACATGAACCCACGGTTTGCTTTCGTAATAACTGCCCCAGCTGTGACGGTCGTCCCCCAGGCGTGCCGGGTCGGCGGCGCACAACGTCACCGGTTTCAGGCCCAGACGATGGAAGCTGTTGACCAGCCCGATGTTGCCGGTGAACGTCACCCACTCCAGACCGCCCATGGCCAGCAAGTAAGTGATGGCGATAATGCTCAAGCGCGCACTGCCGGTGTCGCTGGCAGCAAGGTTGCCCACCTCGACGATCGCGTCGCGATCCACCGGGCGATCGGCTGCGGCGCTGATCAGCGGCTCGATCGGCTCATCCAGATAGCGCTCAAGAAACAACGGCTCCAGATGCGCGCGGCGCAGCCCGGCCACCGCACACAACTCACCGTCGCCGTTGTGCATACCGAACAGCTCGGGCATGAAGTGGCGGATGTCAGCGCCATGGGCCTTGCGAAAACGTTGCTGGATAAAGGCCTCGAACACCGGTCGCTGAACATCGTCCGGCAAGGCACTGGATAAGGTCATCTGCGGTGTTTCGGCTTGGCCGAAGTGCAGGGGCAGGGGGATGTTCCAGTGGAAATCGGGCATGGGCAGAACGCCTCCCTCAATGGTTTGAGCGAAGTATCCGAACCATTTCTTAACGAAGTCTGAAGGTAAAAAAAGGGTAATCTACGGGCCGATCTTCAGACTGTCTTAAGACTGGGCGGGCAGGGTGATGCCGTCGGTTCGCCCGGCAACCGAATCGAGACCGTCGAATGAATCGACCGTCGCTCACGACAATCACGAGGCGCTTCTTATGACCCGCGACAACGCCGTAAACCGTTATGGAAAACTCTCAATCATGCTGCACTGGCTGATGCTGGCGCTGTTCGTCGGTGTTTATGCCTGCGTCGAGCTCAAAGGTTTCATGCCCAAGGGCAGCGAAGCGCGCGGCCTGCTGATGGGCTTTCACGGCCTGTTCGGCGCCAGCATCTTCGCCCTGGTGTGGATCCGCCTCATCGGCCGCCTGACCCCACGCCCACCGATCACCCCCAAACCACCGGCCTGGCAGACCGGCATCTCGCACCTGATGCACCTGGCCCTCTACGGCCTGATGATCGCCACCCCGATCCTCGCCTGGCTGATGCTTGCCGCCGGCGACAAACCGTTCCCATACTTCGGCTTCCACGTACCGGCCCCGGTCGCCATCGACCCGGACTTCGCCAAACGCCTCAAGTACTGGCACGAACTGATCGGCAGCGCCGGCTACTGGCTGATCGGCCTGCACGCCGCGGCAGGCTTGTTCCACCACTATTGGGTGCGGGATAACACGCTGGTGCGGATGCTGCCGGGCCGTTCTGATACGCAATAAGCCCATTGACCTCAAACCCTGTGGGAGCGGGCTTGCTCGCGAAAGCGTCTCACCAGTCGACATCCATGCCGACTGACCGGACGCCTTCGCGAGCAAGCCCGCTCCCACTGTTTTTTGTGCAACGGCTGACGACTCACTGCTCCTCGGCTCTGAGTTGGCCGCTCATGGCGTCACAGCTCATCGACCACGATGTCAACCACTGCGGCATCTCGGGTGATTGTTCGGGTAATCCCAGCGCCTGGACAAATTCGCTTGGCGCAACAGTCCCCTTTGCCGAACGAAACAGCCCGCGCATGACCACGACGCCGACCACCCTGCCATTGCTCACAAAACGGTGTTCCATGAAGCTCCATTTGTCGTCCCAGCCCAGCATCTTGCTGTGGATTTCGAACGCTTCAAACAGCTTGAGCTCACGTCGAAACTTACCCCAGGTATCCCCAACAATCGGCAGTGCTTTTGCGCGCAGTGCCACGCGGAAGGCGCCACTGCGCAAAACAAAATCCATGCGTGCAACGTCAGCCATCGTGAAATAGCGGCCATTGGTGACGTGTCGATTGAAGTCCAGATCCAATGGCCACACACGCATGCGGATGACGGTCGATGCCAGTGCATTGACCGGTTTGCGCCATGGTCGCCGTAGAAGCATGCAGAGCAGTCGAAACCAGAGATTCATAAGTACGCCCATCGTTTGAGGAGGGCTGCACTCTAGCGACGCAGACTTGAACGAGGTAGGTGCGTAAATGACTGTTTTGGCCTGAAAAGTACGTTCCGGTCATGACGGCTGACGAATCATCGAACAGCGTCAGTGGCTGAATCGTCAGTCATCACGAACAGTGGATAAACGGGAGATGACCGGGCTGTTTAACGGAGGTGTCCGGTAACCACTCAAACCCTACAACGTCTTGCGCCATCGCCTACGACTACGCCAGAATCCGCCGGCTTGTGCGTCTAGGTCGCGGGTTCTATCGTTTGTCGGTCACTGAAAAACAGTGATCGGGTTTGGTAGCCCGCCATAACTAGTCGCATCGCGCACCGTTTGCAGACCCGGTCGGGTATCTGCTCAATGGTGGCCATGCGCAGGACACCTTCGGGTGTGCCGGGTCCTAGTTACCGGTCTACCAACCCGCGTATGGCCGCCACCCTTCGTTTGGTAGCGAAGGTGAAGGCTCCTCTTTAATTAACTAGGAGTTTCACCATGTTCAAAGTAACGCCGAACCCGCCAGCCACCGACCCCACATCCCCCTACGAATCCCCCGATTCCAAGAAATTCCATGACGCCGCCGAACGCGCCCTCGACCACTACCTCAAACCCGCCGACCAGATCATGGCCAGCACCAACGAACCCGAGCGCATGTACCTCGCCAACCCGAAGTACGACACCGAATCGCTGCTGGCCAACGCCAGCGAAACCCTCGGCTCCGCCAGCGAAATGCTCAACAACTTCGCCGCCATACTCGACACCTCCCACCGCAAAACCGCGCTAGGCATTGCGCAAGTCGTGATGCTCAGCGAATTGGCGGTTAACCAGGCGCTAGATCGCGTGGAAATCTCCAAATAACCCAACCACCACGACGAGGGGAAACCCTCGTCACAATCCACTGTCTCCGCCGGACTTCAACTTAAGCGTCCGGTTAGTGGCAAGCTTTCGACGGTTTATCTCAAGGTGATGCATCAACTGGCCAAGGAAAAGGGTGTTCCCTTTACCGACATACCAGGAAGAAGCGAGTATGCCGTTCCCCAAGAATTGCAAGGTATGTGCGACAGGTTCCTTGCCGGCGACTTCAGCACCACCCAAGAAGAAGAACAAATGCTGAAACTGAAGTACATCCATACCTCTGCCAATTGGAATCACCCCCAAGGCAGAAGGGACGGTAGCGGCCTGCGGGCTGTTTACATCAACGCGCCTACCGAGGATGGCATTCGTGTACAACATCCGCACGTAGCTGATTGGAAGCTCTGGTAATGAGAATAGCCGTAGCCTTATTGGGCGTTTTACTCCTCACGGGATGTCAGGTCACAAACACCAACTCGGGCGAGAATGACCCCAAATATCCTTGGTGGGAGCGGCGTTTTTCAAGGTTGTTGTCGCGTCGCCGTCTAACTATGCCGCTCTTTTCTCGGTCTGCTGCTGCCGATCCGGGTTCAACATCACAGTGCCCATCGGCTCCCAGTTTCTTGTCTGGCCAGAC
>NZ_CAXAPN010000014.1:0-144626 GCF_963971015.1 Pseudomonas sp. RA_15y_Pfl2_54 | reverse complement strand
TGCCCACAATGGCCGGCAGATGGCTTTGCCAGTCTGGACGCGGCACGCGCCTGGGTCAGGGATTTTATGCGCTGGTATAACCACGAACACCGGCACAGCCGAATCCGCTTCGTGACCCCGGCCGAACGGCACCGTGGTCAGGATCATCAGATCCTGGCTCGGCGTCATGAGCTGTACGAGCAAGCTCGGGAGAAATGCCCGGAACGCTGGTCTGGCCAGACAAGAAACTGGGAGCCGATGGGCACTGTGATGTTGAACCCGGATCGGCAGCAGCAGACCGAGAAAAGAGCGGCATAGTTAGACGGCGACGCGACAACAACCTTGAAAAACGCCGCTGATCCTGCAAGCCAAAACAGTGGCAAGGCCAACAGTGCGGAAAGCGCTAATATTAATTTTCTCATCCTAGATGTAATGCCGCTCTGTGCAACAAATGCCGCTAAAAATGGCAGCAGGGCAACCCATTGTCGCGTCTCGGAGCCGATGGCCAATATAGGCAAAAAACCTAGAATGGCTATTTTTACTGGGTAATGCAGCCTCGTGCTATCTGTCGACCTAAACAGAAGTGCTAGAGCAACGATGAATAGCGGGCCAAAATATATAAAATGAGAAATTAATGGTTTGAATGGTGGGTTGATTGATTGGAATAACATGTTTTGCCATAAGTTTGGTCCTCTGAAGCCGTTGTTCCAGTTTAGTCCAAAATATAAAATGGCATGCCCCGCGACGCTCGCAAACAAAGCAACTATCAGCCATTTTATTGAAAGTTTTGAAATAAATTCGCTTTTGGAAAAGTGGTTGCTCCATAGCCATGCGACCACTATCAGCGCAGTTAATACATATATGGTGCTCAGCGTTCTTAGGCGTGGTAATCCTGGTGCAACGGATGAGCCAATATTTAATAGTTCGCTGTCGGAAATTTGGCTTAGTAAGGAATAAGTAAAACTAACTATGGTTAATGAAAGCACTGTAAAAAGCACAGTTTTAAATTGAGTGGACGTTGTCCATCGGCTTAATAAAATATTGCTTTCTTGCGTGCTAGAAAAGGCTAATAGAGTAAGTGGGAGCAGAAAAAGTCCTGGCATTACAAGTGGTGATATTAAGCAGATTGCAAGCAAGCTTGCACGATATTTTTTCGAAAAACACCATAGGCTAATACAGGAAATTATTGTTGCAAAATGATCGCTAAGTAGAGGGTAGTACGTCGGCATAACTAGTATCGGCCACGACAGAAGCATCATTGTTGAGTATTGGGTGGCGGCTTTTAGAGGTATTCCAGACCTCAAGAGATAGTCGAGAAACAATCCTAGTGCGACGCCATAGCCAATAATATTAAGAGCTACTTGTATGTGGATAAGTTGCTCTGCACCGAGGTTAATCAGGAAGGCTAGTGCTATAAGTGGGGTGAAGCCAGGCAGCCTGCTCATGCGATACGGGTCTGCGTCGGGGAGGTGTCCAGACTGTTTCCAGTCAAACAGAAGATTCAGATAGGCGCTCCCATCCCACCCTGCGCCATCGCCAACGGCGATAATTCCGCTGAACTGATAGATTATTATAAAAGTGCCCATCGCGAATATTGACATGCAATAGGCAAGTTTTTTTTTCCAAAATCAGTTTTTTTAAGAGAAATATGATACCGATTAAAACGAGGCCATAAGCAAGCGTAATAAGTATGGCTGCATAAAGTAGTTCTTTCTGTCGTATCGAATCATCGATCTCAAAAAAATCTGTGGATCGTCGTTTGCGAAGTTCAGCATCCAAGGAGGATCCATCACCGATGAGCTCGTAATACCACGACTGCTGGACTGTAGCTGCTTGAGTGGTAGAAGTTGCCGCAAACCGTAAAAATTTACAATCGTTCGGTCTATCTGCATCGTGGAGATGAAGTTGCTGGGATCCCAGCGCAGATATTTTTCTCCGAGGGGTACTGTAAAACAAATGGTCTGTGTGCCTTTGGTCAGGCCTTTGGAGTCAGATTGCTGTTCGTTAAATATCCCGGGGGTCGTTGATCTAAAAAGTTGGGTGACGCCCTCCACAGAGGAAGTTACACTGAAGCATACATCGTGCTTGGTGCTGCCAAGTGCTCCAGTTATGTTTGCAATGTAAATGGAGGTGAGAGAAAGAAACGCGCATCCGAACGCAAGTAGCAGCCAGACGAAAGTGGGCCGCCAGGCTGTTTTTCTACTCATTGGGCTTAGCCTGTTTGTAAAGAGCATGCGTTGGATCAGGTGTTTCGCTTAACTTGATCAAATAGATGCCGTCTTTGTAGCGAACGGACCCTTGCGCGGGCCACACTGACATTGAGTCGAAGTGAGGTGTTAGGGAGGTTCTGACTGAACTTCCAAGCGAAGCGACATTGCTGAAGCCGATCAGCCTCATGTAAGCCACCATTCGATAGACGTTGCCTTGATCCCAATTAAAAAACGATGAGCTCATTGTGGATGTGTCGGGTGCAGGGTATCTACTTTCGAAAGGAAGTTTGCCATACACATCAATGAAGACCTGCTGGGCCCTGTCGAACTCTGGATTTAATTCAGCTATACGAGAGTATATTTGCTCAGCGGTGAGCCGGTCATGAGTGGTTGCCATGATCGTACTTGCGGAATATTGACCATTGGCCGATACCATCTGAAATAACATGAATATTGCGGTAACGGTACCAATAACACGCATCAATCCTTTTTTCTCAAGGACGATGATAGTTGCGATCCAGCTGATAAAAGATACAGCCAGCATGGCGCGCAATGGCAGATAAATGGCGCCAGTGACAAAATTCAGTAGAAATGGAGCTATAAGCATCGACATTACAAGGAGGCTCATCCACAGAGATGCCTTCCAGGTTTTTTGCGTGACTAAAAAGAGAGTGGCTAAGCCCAGCATTATGAACGTGCTGAAAAAGGAGGTGCCAAAAGTCTGTGATGATCCTGTGTAGTACTTCCACATTTCTATAAACACAAGCTTGCTTATTGATATGGGGTTTTCCAGCAAGTCATTGATGCGGAGGAAGTTATCAATATAAGTCCTGTTGGAAGGGTGTGAAAGTTGTGCGATCTTATTGATTGCGGCGTATAGAACGATGCTGACTATAAGTGTTGTAACTAGAAGCGCAATTCGGTTTAGCGTGGATTTTAGTTTCAGGTCGGATGCGTGATATTCTTCTCGGTATTTGAATATTATGACGCCTATCCCTGCGGCGATATAATACATGATCAGAGATTGATAAGCCCCAACGGCCAGCGATAGAAGGGAGCCAGCCATGATGGTCTGCATGACGGTTTTCGTTTTCGAATCATAGCTAAGTTTAATTCTGGAAAATATAAAGACAGAGATTGATAGTGTTAGTACACCAAAGCCGGTAGATGGTACATTAGAATAGAATTCGCCGATGAACCACCAGATGGGGTGCGCGATCAGTATGCAGTAGGCGAGCCCGGTAACCCACGTGAACTTCAGGCGAAATGCCCGAAGTAGGAACATGTAAGAAAGCGCAAGACAGGCATAGAAAAATAGGTTGGGTACGAAAGGGATCACGGGCTGGGGAAAGATGAATTTTTCAACCAGGAATGCTGTCCAGCGCCCGTCTCCTATCCATCCCGATGGGTCTGTACGGAAGGCGCCTACTTCATCATCCACAGATAAAAAGAAGTTTACGATTGGGATAAGATTTAGGAAAATACCTATGCCCAATAGTTTCACAAACTCATTCAGGGAGAAGTCTTCTCGAGAAAAGAGTATCTTCAGTTTAAGAGTGAGGGCGTGATCTCTTTGCAGGAACTCAAGAATACTTTCGTGCCATTTAATCCATCCCAGCACCGAAAAAGCCGCGACCAATCCCAGAAGGATTGCGCTAATAAGTTGTAACTTGTTTAGTGAGTTACTACTAATGTGAATATTGATCTGCGGGTCTGCAGCGTTCTCGGCAGCAGTGAAATGCACGTAGTTGTCGGTGCGCTCGGTCTCCTGGATTTGTACCAATGGTGTCAGGTTTTTCAAGTCCACCGATTTTGAATAACCCAGAACGCTAATCGTGACCGCTTTTACAAAGAAGGAACCAGAGCTTTCCAAGGGGTCCCACCTCAAATCAGAATCATATTGCAGCAGGGTGAAGTTGAATGCTTGGCTGTCCGAATCCAGTTTGTTGATTGATGAGTTACTTTCGTTGTACTCCCCACCGTTCTTATAGAAAAGTTGAGATTGTTTCGCAGGGAAGTGCGCTGTCTGGATCGTAATGATCGGCGCCAGTAGAGTGCTTTTTAGGAGAAGCCACGCAAAGATTAAAGTGAGCAGTCCCGCCGCTGCGGCCCATTTCGATATTGTTTTTATTTGTAACATTGACCCGGTCTGCATCACGTGCACCCACTTCCCTATTCTTGGTTCAAACGTTCGGTATTGTTTTGGTTGACGCTTTTAATTGGTTTGATTTTTTCGATGTTTTGTGGTGCACATTACGGCGACCATATCGCCTCTGACAACAGCCATCGTGCCTCCAATCCGTATCTCTCTTTTATGGTCGACGTTTAGCCGGAATTCAGCGTGGCATTGTGAGATAAAATCATGCTGCGCAGTATACCTACATTGGCTATGAGGCCGCAGCAGAGGTATGTCATCTCGCGCAAAAGCTCTTGGTTGAACGAAGGTCGCAGCGCCACAGTCACATAGCGCTGATGGCTTGAGCAGCGGGGGAGGGCTTTGTACCTTGCACACCTCGTTCTTTTTTCTGTAACGAAGATCCTTACCTCCGTACAATGTGCTTCGCCGGTTCAACCAAGGGAGTAGGCCAGATTGGAACAGCGGAAAATGGATAGATTACGCGGCTTCCTGCTAGGGTTGCCAAGACGACAGAAGCGACTGATCCAGGTTCTTACGGACGTCGTTCTCGTTTGGGTGGCTTTGTGGCTGGCGTTTATTGTCCGCCTGGGGATCGACGAGATGGTCAATCCCCTGAGGGTTCACCTCTGGCTGTTTCTCTGTGCTCCGGTAGTCGCTATCCCCCTTTTCATACGGTTCGGCATGTACAGAGCCGTAATGCGTTATTTCGGTAATGACGCCCTGATAGCTATCATTAAGGCTGTCAGTCTCTCGTCGCTGATACTCGCACTCATTGTCTACTGGTACAGCAATCATGAGGCAGTAGTACCGCGATCCATTGTCTTCAACTACTGGTGGCTAAGCCTCGTCATCATCGGCGGCCTGCGCTTGTGCATGCGTCAATACTTCATGGGCGACTGGTTCACCGCCGCCCAGCACGTACCGTTCACCAATCGCGACGATGGCCTCACCAAAGTCGCCATTTACGGTGCCGGCGTAGCGGGCAATCAGCTTGTCGCAGCACTGCGTATGGGGCGGGTCATGCGTCCTGTGGCATTTATCGACGATGATCCGAGCATCGCGGATCGTTCGATTGCCGGGTTGCAAGTCTACAAACCCAAACACATCCAACAGATGATCGACGTAACCGGCGCACAGGAAATCCTCCTGGCGCTGCCGTCATCTACCCGCGCACGACGTCGAGAAATTCTCACTATTCTGGAGCGTTTCCCGCTTCACATTCGAAGCGTACCAAACTTCACCGATCTGGCCAGCGGCCGGGTCAAGGTCGAAGATATACAGGAAGTGGATATCGCCGACCTCCTGGGACGCGACTCGGTCCCAGCGCAACCGGACCTGCTCGAACGTTGTATCAAAGGCAAGACAGTCATGGTCACGGGCGCTGGCGGATCGATTGGTGCGGAACTGTGCCGGCAGATCTTTTCGCTTGGCCCTATCACGCTTTTGCTGTTCGAGCACAGTGAATTCAACCTCTACAGCATTCTGTCGGAGTTGGAGCAGCGCGCCAGCAGGAAGTCGGTTCCTGTCCGTCTGCTTCCTATCCTCGGCTCGATCCGTCACCAGGACAAACTTCTGGATGTGATGAAAACCTGGGGCGTGGACACCGTCTACCACGCTGCCGCTTATAAACACGTCCCAATGGTCGAGCACAACATTGCCGAAGGCGTGCTTAACAACGTCATTGGCACGCTCAACACTGCTCAGGCTGCGTTGCAGTCGGGTGTGTCCAACTTTGTGTTGATCTCCACCGATAAGGCCGTACGCCCCACGAATGTCATGGGCAGTACTAAGCGTTTGGCCGAGTTGACCCTGCAGGCGCTCAGTCATGAGATTGCACCGGTGCTGTTCGGCGATAATGCCAATGTGTCTCGGGTCAACAAGACCCGTTTCACTATGGTGCGCTTTGGCAATGTGTTGGGTTCTTCCGGTTCAGTGATCCCGCTGTTCCACAGCCAGATCAAATCCGGTGGTCCGTTGACGGTCACGCATCCGAAAATCACGCGCTATTTCATGACCATCCCCGAAGCCGCGCAACTGGTGATCCAGGCGGGTTCCATGGGGCAGGGCGGTGATGTGTTTGTCCTGGACATGGGCGAGCCGGTGAAGATTGTCGAGCTGGCGGAGAAGATGATTCACCTGTCGGGCTTGAGCGTGCGTTCGGAGAAGAATTTGCATGGGGATATCTCCATCGAGTTCACCGGGCTACGTCCCGGTGAGAAGCTTTATGAGGAGTTGCTGATCGGCGACAACGTGGCAGCGACCCAACATCCGATGATCATGACGGCCAACGAAGATTATCTGTCGTGGGATGTGCTCAAGGGGTGTTTGTCGGAGTTGCTGTTGGCCGTCGATCAGGACGATTACGCTCGCGTCCGCCAACTCCTGCGCGAAACCGTCAGCGGCTACACCCCCGACGGCGAAATCGTCGACTGGATCTACCAACAACGTCGCCTCGAGCCCTGATTGTTTCACATCCTGTAACGCACGCATTTTTGACATGGCTCCACCATGACCTAAGTTTGGAGAGCAGCTTCGGAAAAGCTGCTTTCTAAAACGATGATGGAGCGTCACTTATGCGTACCGGTTACTTCTATTCCATGATATTCGCGCTGCTCACCAGTGGTTCGATTGCAGCGATTGCTGCACCGATTGTACCTTCGGAGGCCACTAAGACGCCGATCGTGATGGACGCGGCGGCATCTTCCCAGAGCGCAAAAATCGATCTCAATGAAGCCGACTTGGCGACGCTGCAAAAAGAACTTGCGGGAGTCGGCGAGGCCAAGGCCAAGGCGATTGTTACATATCGCGAAACAAATGGGCCGTTCGCGTCAGTGGATGAGTTGTTGGAAGTGAAGGGGATCGGCAAGGCGATTCTGGATCGCAATCGCGAGAAGCTGGAAGTGAACTAAGCTGATTGTTCAACGCCAAGGGGCCGGTCATTGACCGGCCTTTTTGTTTTCTGTTCGCGGGTTTGGCAGGGAAGGCGAAGGGGACGCTCGTCGGATAGCAAAAAATTACGGCTGTCATATTAGTATTGGATTATGCCTATAATAATTTCCGTGCGATCTGCATCATCAAGATCCGGATGGCGATCCCTCAAGCATCTCAGGAGTACTGTCATGAATTCTGTAGCAACCCAAGGTACGGCTCTGGTCACTGGCGCTTCGTCCGGTATCGGTGCGATTTACGCTGAGCGGTTGGCAGCGCGCGGGTTCGATTTGTTGTTGGTCGCCCGTGATCTGGAGCGGCTGGAGAGTGCCGCGAGCCAATTGCGCGAGGCGCATGGCGTTCAGGTGGAGGTGATGAAGGCGGATCTGACGCAAAAGGATGATGTGCTCAAACTTGAGCAGCGCCTGCGCAGTGATTCAAGCATCACCCTTTTGGTCAACAACGCTGGTGTTGCTGCCGACGGTCTTTTGGCCAATGCCGATCTGGATAAGCTGGAGCGTTTGATCCAGCTCAATATCACCACGGTCACCCGACTGGCCTCCGCCGCTGCCGCAAGTTTTGCCAAGGCAGGTCGCGGCACGATCATCAACATCGCCTCGGTGGTGGCGTTGTTCCCGGAACGTTTCAACGCCACTTACAGCGCCAGCAAGGCTTACGTGTTGAGCCTGACCCAATCGCTGAATGCCGAACTCGACGGTACCGGGGTCAAGGTGCAAGCGGTACTGCCCGGCGTTACCCGCACGGAAATCTGGGAACGCTCGGGTATTGACGCCAGCGGCATCCCGGCAGAAATGGTGATGGAGGCCGGCGAAATGGTCGATGCCGCGCTGGCAGGTCTGGATCAGGGCGAGCTCATCACCATCCCTTCGTTGCCGGATGCGGGCGAATGGCAGGCGTTTGTGGCCGCGCGTCATGTGATGGCACCGAACCTGTCGCGCAGTTCGGCAGCGAGTCGTTACAAGTAAGCTTTTCTGAATCGGTCAGAGGTACACGCGGTATGAATCAGCGTCGAGTAGTCGTCACGGGCATGGGCCTGGTTTCACCTTTGGGCAGCGGAGTCGAAGTTGTCTGGCAGCGCCTGCTGGCCGGGCGTTCGGGATTGCGCAGCTTGCCAGAAGCGGTCGTCGCTGATTTGCCGGCAAAAATCGGTGGGGCTGTGCCGTCTCTGGAGGATGACGCCGAGGCCGGGTTCGATCCGGATCGCGCCACGCCCCCCAAGGAACAGAAGAAGATGGACCGCTTCATCATGTTCGCCATGGAGGCTGCACGGCAGGCATTGGAGCAGGCCGGTTGGCATCCGGCGGAGGAAAAGGATCAGGAGCGCACCGCGACCATTATCGGTTCCGGTGTCGGCGGATTCGGTGCCATTGCCGACGCGGTACGCACAACCGACAGTCGTGGCCCGCGCCGGCTGTCGCCGTTCACCATTCCTTCCTTTCTGGTCAATCTGGCTGCGGGTCATGTATCGATCCAGCATGGTTTGAAAGGTCCATTGGGCGCTCCGGTGACAGCGTGCGCCGCCGGAGTTCAAGCGATTGGTGACGCCGCTCGATTGATCCGAGCCGGTGAGGCCGATATTGCCGTTTGCGGTGGGGCAGAGGCGGCGATTGATCGGGTCAGCCTTGCGGGTTTCGCAGCGGCGCGGGCGTTGTCCAGTGGCTATAACGACACACCTGAACGCGCCTCACGTCCATTTGATAGCGGTCGTGATGGTTTCGTGATGGGTGAGGGGGCCGGACTGCTGGTGATCGAGTCTCTGGAACACGCCTTGGCTCGCGGCGCGAAACCCTTGGCCGAACTGGTCGGTTACGGCACGACTGCCGATGCTTATCACCTGACGGCCGGGCCTGAAGATGGCAGTGGTGCGCGGAGGGCGATGGCGTTGGCAATGGCTCAGGCTGGCGTCACGCCCGATCAGATCCAGCATCTGAACGCTCACGCTACCTCCACGCCGGTCGGCGATCTAGGCGAGTTGGCAGCAATTAAAGCGCTGTTCGGTGTGCAGAATAAAATCGCCGTGACCTCGACCAAATCCGCCACGGGCCATTTGCTGGGCGCTGCGGGCGGGCTTGAAGCGATCTTCACGCTGTTGGCCATTCGTGATCAAGTGGTACCGCCCACCCTCAACTTCGACAATCCCGATCCTGCCAGCGAAGGGGTCGACATCGTCCATGGTCAGGCGCGCTCGATGCCGATCGAGTATGCATTGTCCAACGGGTTTGGCTTTGGTGGGGTGAATGCGAGCGTGCTGTTCAAACGCTGGCAGGGCTAATGTCGTCGGGAAACCAATGAAAAAGGTGGCTGGAGCTCTGCGTCTATCAAACCGGCAGACAGGTTCAGTGCAGAGCTGAAAAACCAACCCCGCCGATTCAGGCGGGGTTTTTGTCAGCGGTCTTGCGCTTCTTTAGCGTCCGCTTCGGCATTGCGCTCAGCAACACGTTTACGCTCTTCATCGGTCAGTTCGACCTTGTTGGCGGTGTCGCGCAACATCATCAATCCGCCAACGATCGAGCCGATTGCAACCACCAGAATCAACCAGGCATACCAAGGCATAACGGCTCTCCTTAAGGGCAGATCGACAGGCGAGGACTTCGCCGTGCGATGCTGCATACCACATTGGAGCGAAGCGACTTCGCAGTGGTTCCATTCTAGGCCTGTTATGCCCGGTGTACCCGAAGTCCCTTAATGCCCGGTCAACATCGCATCGGCTGGCGCGTTGGCACGCAACTGTCCGGTGAGCAGAAAGTAGCCGAAACCCACCGCCATAAAGCTGAGGAAAATCAGTCCGATCAGCGCGTTGAACCACGCCATGGCTACCAGGCACACCACCGCGAGCACCAGTGCGATCATTGGCACCAGCGGATAGCATGGCGCGCGAAAGGTGCGCTCCAGATTCGGCTCGGATTTACGCAACTTGAACAGGCTGAGCATGCTCATGATGTACATCACGATGGCGCCGAACACGGCCATGGTGATCATCGCCGCCGTGAGGGTCATGCCGCCGAGGTTGATCAGGCCATCGCTGTAGATCGCGGCGATGCCAATGATGCCGCCGACAATGATGGCGCGGTGCGGGGTCTGGAAACGCGACAGTTTGGCTAGTGAAGCAGGCAGATAACCGGCGCGGGCGAGGGCGAAGAACTGGCGCGAGTAGCCGAGGATGATCCCGTGGAAACTCGCCACCAGCCCGAACAGGCCGATCCACACCAGCATGTGCAGCCAACCGGAATTGTCGCCGACCACCGCTTTCATCGCTTGCGGCAGCGGGTCGTTGATGTTCGCCAGCGTGCGCCAGTCACCCACGCCACCCGCGAAGAACATCACGCCCATGGCCAATAGCACCAGGGTCAGGATGCCGCTGATGTACGCCTTGGGAATCGTGCGTTTCGGGTCCTTGGCTTCTTCGGCAGCCATCGCCGCGCCTTCGATGGCGAGGAAGAACCAGATCGCGAACGGGATGGCAGCGAACATGCCGGCAATCGCGGGCGCACCAAAAACATCCGAGCCGGCCCAGCCATTGAGCGCGAAATTACTGAAGCTGAACGCTGGCGCGACCACGCCCATGAACACCAGCAATTCGGCCACTGCCAGTACACAAACAATCAGCTCGAACGTTGCCGCCAGTTTCACGCCGAGAATGTTCAGGCCCATAAACACAATGTACGCACCGACCGCCGCGTGTTTCGGATCAAGTCCGGGAAACTGCACATTCAAATAAGCGCCAATGGCCAGCGCAATTGCCGGCGGCGCGAAGACGAATTCGATCAGCGTCGCCAGCCCAGCGATCAATCCACCTTTTTCGCCGAAGGCACGGCGGCTATAGGCAAACGGTCCGCCCGCGTGGGGAATCGCAGTGGTCAGTTCGGTGAAGCTGAAGATGAAGCAGGTGTACATGGTGGCGACCATGAACGAGGTCACCAGAAAGCCCAGTGTCCCGGCGACGCCCCAGCCATAACTCCAGCCGAAATACTCGCCGGAAATCACCAGCCCGACGGCGATGCCCCACAGGTGCAAGGTGCCCAGCGTGGGTTTGAGTTGTGTGTTCATACGCATGCTCCCTGAACGGTTTGTAAAGCTCGGGGGAGGGTGTGTGCAGTGGGCGTGCCAGTCTTTGAGAACAGGTCGTAATGGGCTGAAAGCTGTCGTATCGGGGATGTTCGCTGCTCGATGGGCGCATTTTTGTGCGCCAGTTGGGTGCGATGGTGGCTGTGCTGCCGTCTTCGCGAGCAAGCCCGCTCCCACAGGGGGGCGCGAAGGGGCCGGCCCTGCTGGTGCAAAAACCTCCTGTAACGCCCGCATAAACCCACTCTTTACGCTTTCTTTATGCCCAGCCAACCCCCTCGCTCTCGTTCCTTTACAGCCTCCTTTCCGACAATGCCTGCACACACGGCAATACGCCGTAACACGGAGATCTTCCATGAGCGTTCTGGACGGGGTGTCACTGTTTTTGGCAGTGGGGCTGTTCACTTATCTGTTGGTTGCGCTGTTGCGCGCGGATCGGAACTAGGAGCGGCTATGCACAGTTATGACTATTGGCTGATCCTCGCGTTTTTCGCGGTGGTCTTGCTGCCGGCGCCGTTTCTCGGGCGCTTCTACTACAAAGTGATGGAAGGCCAGCGCACCTGGTTGACGCCGATTCTTGGCCCGGTCGAGCGCGGCTGTTTTCGCGTGGCCGGGGTCGATCCGCAGGATGAACAGAGCTGGCAGAAGTACGCGCTGGCGCTGCTGGCGTTCAACCTGGCCGGTTTCCTTGTGCTGTTCTCGCTCCTGTTGTTCCAGGATCATCTGCCGCTGAACCCGCAGAACCTGCCGGGCATGGAATGGACGCAAGCGTTCAACACCGCGGTCAGTTTCATGACCAATACCAACTGGCAGTCCTACAGCGGCGAAGCGTCTCTGAGCTACCTGAGTCAGATGGTTGGCCTGACCGTGCAGAACTTCGTCAGCGCCGCGACCGGCCTGGCCGTGCTGGTGGCGCTGTGCCGTGGTATCGGTCGCAAGTCGGCGAAAACCCTCGGCAACTTCTGGGTCGACATGACCCGCGCCACCCTCTACGGCCTGCTGCCGCTGTGCCTGCTGCTGGCACTGTTTCTGGTCTGGCAGGGCGTGCCGCAGACCTTCGCGCATTATGTGAATGCGGTGACGATGCAGGGCGTTGATCAAGTGATCCCGCTCGGCCCGGCCGCCAGCCAGATTGCGATCAAGCAACTGGGCACCAACGGTGGCGGTTTCTTCGGCGTCAACTCGGCGCACCCGTTCGAGAACCCGAGCGCCTGGAGCAACTTGTTCGAGGTGTCTTCGATCATTTTGATTCCGGCAGCGCTGGTCTTTACCTTCGGCCACTACGTCAAAGACCTGCGTCAGAGCCGCGCGATCATCGCCTGCATGCTCGCTCTGTTTCTGATCGGCGGCGCGACTTCGCTGTGGGCCGAGTACCAACCCAATCCTGCGCTGAACAACGTCGCCGTCGAACAGACCGCACCACTGGAAGGCAAGGAAGCGCGCTTTGGCACCACCGCCACGGTGCTGTGGTCGGTAACCACCACCGCCGCGTCCAACGGTTCGGTCAACGGTATGCATGACAGCCTCAGTCCGCTCAGCGGCATGGTTGCGCTGGTCAACATGATGGTCGGCGAAGTGATCTTCGGCGGTGTCGGTGCGGGTCTCTACGGCATGTTGCTCAACGTGCTGATCGCGGTGTTCCTCGCCGGCCTGATGATCGGGCGCACGCCGGAATACCTGGGCAAGAAACTCCAGGCGCGCGAAGTGCAGTTGTTGGTGGTCACGTTGCTGGTGATGCCGATTGGCGTGCTCGTGCTCGGTGCGATTGCCGCGAGCCTGCCAGGTCCGGTGGCCGCAGTGACGAACCCGGGGCCACACGGTTTCAGCCAGTTGCTCTACGCCTACACCTCGGCCAGCGCGAACAACGGTTCGGCGTTCGCAGGCTTCGGTGCCAACACCCCGTATCACAACCTGATGCTGGGCTTTGGCATGTTGCTCGGCCGCTTCGGTTACATCCTCCCGGTGCTGGCACTGGCTGGCAGCCTGGCGATGAAGAAGACCGCACCGATTAGCCAGAACAGCTTCCCGACTCATGGCCCGCTGTTCGTGACCCTGTTGACCGTGACCATTTTGCTGGTGGGCGGCCTGACCTTCTTGCCGACCCTCGCATTGGGCCCAATCGCCGAACATTTGAGCATGGCTGCCTTTGGTATAGGGAGCTGAGGAGTCAATGATGAATATGCCCGCAATCAAACCCGTTGCCGTCAAAGCACCGGAACAAGCGAAAACCGCGATCTCGGCCCTGTGGCGCCCGGCGCTGGTGCAAGCTTTCGTCAAGCTCGACCCTCGGCAGTTGGCGCGTTCGCCGGTGATGCTGGTGGTCGAACTGACCGCCATTTTCACCACCGTGCTGTGCTTCATTCCAGACAGTCAGGTGCCGACCTTCGTTGCCGCGCAGATCGCCCTGTGGCTGTGGTTCACCGTGCTGTTCGCCAACTTCGCCGAAGCCTTGGCTGAAGGTCGCGGCAAGGCCCGCGCCGACAGCCTCAAGGCCGGCAGCGAAGGCCTCAGCGCCCGGCGCAAACAGGCCGATGGCAGCTTTCAGGTCGTCCCGGCCACCAGCCTGCGCAAAGGCGATGTGGTGCGCGTCGATGCGGGGGAGATGATCCCCGGCGACGGCGAAGTCATCGAAGGGATCGCCGCGGTCAACGAAGCGGCAATTACCGGTGAATCGGCCCCGGTGATTCGCGAGTCCGGCGGCGACCGCTCAGCCGTCACCGGCAACACTCGCCTGGTGTCCGACTGGCTGCTGGTGGAGATCACCGCCAACCCCGGTGAATCGACCCTCGACCGCATGATCGCACTGGTCGAAGGCGCCAAGCGCCAGAAGACGCCGAACGAAGTGGCGTTGGACATCCTGCTGATCGGCCTCACCCTGATCTTCCTGTTGGTGGTGGTGACCCTGCAGCCGTTCGCTCACTTCGCCCACGGCAGCCTGCCACTGGTGTTCCTGGTGGCGCTGCTGGTCACATTGATTCCGACCACCATCGGCGGTTTGCTCTCGGCCATCGGTATCGCCGGGATGGATCGTCTGGTGCGGTTGAACGTGATCGCCAAGTCTGGCCGTGCAGTCGAAGCGGCAGGCGATGTGCATGTGCTGCTGCTCGACAAGACCGGCACCATCACCTTCGGTAACCGTCGTTGCAGCGCGGTGTATGCAGCGCCAGGCGTCAGTGCTCGCGATCTGGCTGAGGGCGCTTTGTTTGCCTCGCTGGCGGACGAAACCGCCGAAGGCAAGTCCATCGTTGAGTACCTGCGTGGTCTGCATCCGCAGCCTGAGCCGGCGCCGGAAACCCTGACCGCCGTGCCGTTCAGCGCCGAAACCCGCTTGTCCGGTGTCGATTATCAGGGCCGCGTGTATCGCAAAGGTGCGGTCGATTCGCTGCTGAGTTTCCTCGGGCAACCACGCGCCGATCTGGCCCCGGCCCTGTCGCGGGAAATCGACAGGATCGCCCAGAGCGGCGGCACGCCGTTGCTGGTCTGTGTCGACGGCAAATTGCTTGGCGCGATTCATCTCAAGGACGTGGTCAAGCCAGGCATTCGCGAGCGCTTTGCCGAGTTGCGCAAACTGGGGATTCGCACGGTGATGGTCACCGGTGACAACCCGTTGACCGCTGCGGCCATCGCCGCTGAAGCGGGCGTTGATGACGTGCTCGCCGAAGCCACCCCGGAGAAGAAACTCGCACGTATCCGCCTTGAGCAGAACGACGGTCGTCTGGTCGCGATGTGCGGCGACGGCGCCAACGACGCCCCGGCGCTGGCCCAGGCTGACGTCGGCATGGCGATGAACGACGGCACGCAAGCCGCACGCGAAGCAGCCAACATGGTCGATCTCGACAGCGACCCGACCAAGCTCTTGGACGTGGTGCAGATCGGCAAGGAATTGCTGGTGACACGCGGTGCGCTGACGACCTTTTCCATCGCCAATGACGTGGCCAAGTACTTCGCGATCCTGCCGGCGCTGTTCGCCTCGATCTACCCGCAACTGGGCGTGCTGAACATCATGCACCTGACCAGTCCGCAGAGCGCGATTCTGTCGGCCATTGTGTTTAACGCCTTGATCATTGTGGTGCTGATTCCGCTGGCCTTGCGTGGCGTTCGCGTGCAGGCGGCGAGTGCGGCGGCGTTGCTGCGGCGCAATCTGTTGATCTATGGATTGGGCGGGATTGTGGTGCCGTTCGTGGCGATCAAAGCCATCGACATGCTGTTGACGGCGCTGCATCTGGTTTGACCCCTTGGCCAGCAGGCAGGCTCCCGCCTATGCGATGCATTCCCTGTGGGAGCCCGCCCGCTGGCGATGAGGTCAACGTGTTCCACCTGACTTAACGCGGTATCTGCTGTTTGAATTCGAGGAATTTGAAATGTCCACAATGATACGTCCGGCCCTGAGCCTGCTGGTGCTGATGACCCTGGTCACTGGCGTTGCCTATCCACTGGTGGTGACCGGTGTCGCGCACGTTGCCTTCCCCGATCAGGCCAACGGCAGTCTGGTGCACGATGCCGATGGCAAGGTGCGCGGCTCGTCACTGATCGCCCAGGATTTCGTCGGTGATGCCTGGTTCCATCCACGTCCTTCGGCGGGCGCGTTTGCGACCGTGTCCAGCAGCGCCAGCAACCTCGCGCCGAGCAATCCGGCGCTGGCCACGCGGGTGATCGACGACGCCAACAAACTGCAAGTTCCAGGGCAAGGCCCGGTGCCGCTGGCGCTGCTGACCACCTCCGGCAGCGGCCTCGATCCGCACTTGCCACCGGCGGCAATTGCCTATCAACTGGCGCGTGTCGCGGCAGCCCGCAACCTGCCGGTAGTGACCGTGCAGCAACTGCTCGATGCGCACATCGAACAGCCGCTGGTGGGGCCGCCGGTGGTGAACGTGCTGGAACTGAACATGGCGCTGGAAAAACTCTGAACCGGCGGCGCGGCCATTCGCGAGCAGGCCACAACTGGCAACACATAAACATCTGACTGAAGAGATCAAGCATGAGCGACTCCGGCCGCGCCGACGCGCTGTTAGCAGACCTGCCCCGCGACGGCCGTGGCCGGCTCAAGGTTTTCCTCGGCGCCGCCCCCGGCGTTGGCAAGACCTACGCCATGCTCCAGGCCGCCCACACCCAACTGCGCCAAGGCGTGAAAGTCATTGCCGGTGTCGTCGAGACCCACGGTCGCGCTGAAACCGAAGCGCTGCTCGGCGGCCTGCCGCAGCAACCGTTGGTGCGCTCGGAATACCGTGGCGTGATGCTCGAAGAAATGGACCTCGATGGCCTGCTTGCGGCCAAACCGAAACTGGTGCTGGTCGATGAACTGGCCCACAGCAACGCCCCCGGCAGCCGTCATACCAAACGCTGGCAAGACATCCAGGAACTGCTCGCCGCCGGCATCGACGTGTTCACCACGGTCAACGTCCAGCACCTGGAAAGCCTCAACGATCAAGTGCGCGGCATCACCGGCGTGCAGGTGCGTGAAACCCTGCCGGACTGGGTACTGCAAGAGGCCTACGAACTGCTGCTGATCGACTTGCCGCCGCGTGAGTTGCTCGAGCGTCTGCGCGAAGGCAAGGTCTACGTGCCGGAGCAGGCGCGGGCCGCCATCGATGCCTTTTTCACCCAGACCAACCTCACCGCGTTGCGCGAATTGGCCATGCAAACCGCGGCGGCGCAAGTCGATAACGATCTTGCCCAAGGCTATCGCCAACTCGGCCAGGCCGCCCCGGCGGTTCGCGGTCGTTTGCTGGTGGGCGTCGATGGCGATACGCAAGCCGAACGCTTGGTGCGTCATGCCAGTCGGGTTGCGCAACGTCGGCATCTGCCGTGGAGTCTGGTGCACATCGACAACGGCGGTGTGCGCGACGAGCAATCGCGCTTGCGCCTGCAAAGTGCTCAGCAATTGGCCGAACGTCTGGGCGGTGAAGTGGTGTTGCTGCGTGCCGGTGAGGTGGCGAAAACCCTGATCCAGCATGCCGCCGAACGGCGTGCGAGTCTGTTGCTGGTTGGCCAGTCCCGCCCGCGTCTGCGTCGTCGTTTATTCGGGGGAGGGCTGGCCGCACGGTTGTTGCGTCAGGCCCCTGGCCTGGAAATCAACGTCCTCGACAGCGATCAGCAACAGCATCAACCACGCTTGCGATCAGCGCCGACATGGGTCTGGTTCGACTATGCGCTGGCGCTGTTGGCGACGGTGTTGGCCAGTGCCTTGGCGTGGGCGGTGTCGAGTGTGTTGGCGCTGCCGAACATCTCGCTGGTGTTCCTCGCGGCGGTGTTGTTGGTGGCAGTGCGCAGCAGCCTTGGCCCGGCGCTGGCCTGTGCGGCGCTGTCGTTTCTGACCTATGACTTTCTATTCATCCCGCCGAATTTTTCTTTCAGTATTCAGCGTGAAGAAGACGTGCTGACGTTGCTGTTCTTCCTGCTGATGGCGGCGCTCACCGGCAACCTCGCGGCGCGTCAGCGTCGACAGTTGCAGGCGTTGCGCGACACGCAGGAAGAGACCAGCGAGCTGCTCGACCTGTCGCGCAAACTGACCGCCGCCACCGATCGCCAAGCGGTGGTTAACGCCGCCGCGCAGCACCTCAATGGCTGGAGCGATTTGCAACTGTGCCTGCTCAATCGCGACGGGCAGGGCGGCTGGACAGTCGAAACCGGCGCCCCGCTCGAATTGACCGAGTCCGAACGCGCTGCCGCCGATTGGGCCTGGCAGCACGATCAACCGGCCGGCATGGGCACCGGCACCCTGCCGCTCGGGCGTTGGTGGTGGTGGCCGCTTTCCGTCGAGGACGGCCCCTTGGCGTTGCTCGGTGTCTGTGCCAAAGAAGGCCAAACGTTGAGCGGGCAGCGGCGGCGCTTGCTGACGGCGTTGAGTCAACCGCTGGCGCAAGCGTTGGCCCGGGCGCAATTGGCCGATGATCTTGAAGCGGCGCGCTTGCACGGCGAAACCGAACAATTGCGCAGTGCCTTGCTGGCCTCGGTGTCCCACGACCTGCGCACGCCGCTGACGTCCATGCGCGGCAGCATCGACAGCCTGCTGGCACTGGGCGAAGCGATCCCGCTGGAGGATCGCCGCGAACTGCTCGAAGGCACCCGCGATGAAGCCGAACGCCTCGACCGCTACATCCAGAACCTGCTGGACATGACCCGCCTCGGCCACGGTGCGTTGAAGCTGGCGCGGGATTGGGTGTCGCCGGCCGACATCGTCGGCAGTTCGCTCAATCGTCTGCGCGCCGTGCTGGCGCCGTTGCAGGTCAGCACCGATGTGCCGTCCGAGTTGCCGCTGCTGTTTGTGCATGCCGCGCTGATCGAGCAGGCACTGGTCAATGTGCTGGAAAACGCCGCACGGTTCTCGCCAAGCCACGGTCGCTTGCAACTGAGTGCGGGAGCGAATGACGACGAGATTTTCTTCTCGGTCAGCGATGAAGGGCCGGGTATTCCCGAAGACGAGCGGGCGAAGATTTTCGACATGTTCTACACCGCCGCCCGCGGTGATCGGGGCGGGCAGGGCACCGGTCTGGGGTTGGCGATTTGTCAGGGCATGGTCGGCGCTCACGGCGGGCGCATCAGCGTTGCCGACGGTATCGACGGACGCGGCACCTGCATCACCTTGCACCTGCCGTTGCAGACGCAACCGGGGATGGACAGTGAAGCCTGAATCCGACTGCGCTACTCTCTTGCCAATCCTTTGTGTTGATGTGAATTCATGAGCCAGACCGCGACCATTTTGGTCATCGACGACGAACCGCAGATCCGCAAATTCCTGCGCATCAGCCTGGCTTCCCAAGGCTACAAAGTGCTGGAGGCCGGCACCGGCGCCGAGGGGTTGGCGCAGGCGGCGCTGAACAAACCCGATCTGCTGGTGCTCGACCTCGGCCTGCCGGACATGGACGGCCAGCAAGTGCTGTGCGAGTTTCGTGAGTGGGCGACGACGCCGGTGCTGGTGCTGTCGGTGCGCGCCAGTGAAGGGCAGAAAGTCCAGGCGCTGGATGGTGGCGCCAATGACTACGTGACCAAGCCGTTCGGCATTCAGGAGTTTCTCGCCCGGGTGCGTGCATTGTTGCGTCAGGCGCCAGCGGGAGAGGTGCAGCAGGCCGCGCTGAGTTTCGGCCCGCTGACGGTGGATCTGGCCTACCGGCGCGTATTGCTCGACGGCGTCGAAGTGGCGCTGACCCGCAAGGAATACGCAGTGCTGGCGCAACTGGCGCGGCATCCGGGGCGGGTGATCACCCAGCAGCAATTGCTCAAGGACATCTGGGGGCCGACGCATACCGAGGACAGTCATTATCTGCGGATTGTCGTTGGGCATTTACGCCAGAAACTGGCAGATGATCCGACGCGGCCGCGGTTTATTGTGACGGAGGCGGGGGTGGGTTATCGGTTGCTGGAGCTGGAGGGCTCAATTGCTAGTGAAGGTTGCTGAGTAAAAGCTGAGCGTATTCTCCCCTATGCCATTCATCGGGACTGTCATTTCTATCAGGTGCCAATTGTCCATTGCCGGTTGTAGGTTCTTCTTGTCGAACTCGCCACACTCAAACAGTGTGCGAATCGGTGATGAACTCAATCAGCGTAAAGCGGAGCACCTATGGACGGCCTAAAAAAATTTGAAATGGATGAATCTGATGCTTCCATAACAGGATCAGCTCATTCTTTGCAGGCTCATTCTGGTTTGATGCCTCAAGCATCTCCGGATACGATTTTTCAGCGCAAGCCTACCGGCGGCAAAGAACCGTACACCTACAAGGTTAGCGATCCACGCATTGCACATGTTGATGATCAGGGGCTTGTCACCGCACTCAGTTCGGGTCAGGTCAGAGTGACGGCTTCAGATGCGACAGGGCAGGAGAAAAGCTACGTATTGAGCATTCCTAACGGTTATCGCTATTTCTCTTTTGGCGCAGGGCGATTGAGCAACTTACAAAGCGATGCGAACCGCGAAAGAGTCAGGTTGGCAGATATTTATGAGTTGAGGATTCTTTATCAGCGCTTTGGCTATGCGTGGCCGTTGAACGATGGACAGTTCTGGTCGACGACGGGATCTGCTGATACGCCAGAGCCTGCGCCTCCATATCCCATTGAAACGGGGAACAATGTGTACACGAAAAACATGAAAACCGGTGTCGAGCAGACAAATGACACGGGTCATGTTTTTGATTCCCTGGGCAGAAACCTGTAACGGTTTGCTTTCGGTGAGTGAACGCTGTTCAGGGAGCTGGTAACCAGGCCCCTGAACCATGCATTGCAGCTGCGTCGGTGCGCTCATCCCTGCTCGCTGTCATATCGATCCAGCGTATCCCGAGCAATTTCTCTGCCCAGTGCGATCAACTCCGGCGCTTTGTAGAACTCGAAAAACCGGCAAACCCGCTTCGGTACGTTGATCAGGATATCCGGTGGGTACCCGGCGATCTTGTACTGCGCCAGCGAGGTCTGCATCACCTCGAAGCTCTGGTTGATCAAGTCCAGCAATGATGCCGGTCCGACGTTATCGATGATGAACGAGCCAGTTGCGGATTTCGGTGCGCCTTCGCGTTCGGGCGCGGCAGCGGGTTGTTGGGCTTCGGGTTCGGCACCTTCGAGCCACGGATTGATGTCCGCCGCTTCGGCCCTCAGGGCTTCCTGTTCCAGGCGCAGTAATTGTTCGGCCTGGGTGCGACGGAACGGCATCTTCGAACCCAGCGAACTGATCAAACTGTCGAAGCGCGAGCGAAACGCCGGCGGACGCTGGATCACCGGCAGTTTGTAATGCCCCTGGTTGGTCGAGTTGAGATTGACCGCGATGATCAGATCACAGTGGCTGGACACCACCGGCACGATCGGCAGCGGATTGAGAATCCCGCCATCCACCAGCATGCGGTTGCCCTGCATCACTGGAGTGAACAGGCTGGGAATCGCCGCTGAGGCGCGCATGGCCTGGTGCAGGCAGCCTTCCTGGAACCAGATTTCCTGTTGATTGGTGAGGTCGGCGGCGACGGCGGTGTAGGGGATGCGCAGGTCTTCAATGTTGATTTCGCCGACGATCTTGCGGATCTGGCCGAAGACTTTCTCGCCACGAATCGCTCCCAGGCGAAAACTCACATCCACGAGCCGCAGCACGTCGAGGTAATCCAGCCTTTCGATCCAGTTGCGATATTCGTCGAGTTTGCCGGCGGCGTAGATACCGCCGACCACGGCCCCCATCGAACATCCAGCAATGCAGGCGATTTCGTAGCCGCGCTTTTCGATTTCTTCAATGACGCCGATATGGGCATAGCCCCGGGCACCACCGGAGCCCAGCACGAGTGCGACACGCTTTTTCATCAAACTTCCTCCCGACAAGGGGCCACAATGCACTTATCGAGCGGGCGGCTCAATCGCCAGGGTCGTTCAGGGCGCCGGGAGCGTCGTTTTTTGCGGCGGCGTGTTCCTCTGGCGCTATTCTCTTTACCCGCGCGGTTTCATATGCAGGTCAGGCACTTTTTCGCGGCCTGACCGTCTTAACTGCACGACTGTTGACCTAACCTTGAGGTGTGAGTGATGAAAGCCTGGATCTGTGTGCCGTTGATTGCATTGGCATTGGCATTGGCCGGTTGCGCCGGTAAAACCGCTTACCGCGACAGTTGCGGCAGCCAACTCGACACCGCTTGGCATGAGCTGGACCTGGCCAAGGCTGAAGGCTTTGCCGGTACCGTCAGTTATTCCAAAGCCTTGTCGCTCCTGACAGCCGCCAAGACCCAGCAACAATTCGAGGGTTTCGAGGGTTGCAGCAAGAAAGCCGAGAAGGCGCGTTTCTATATTCGCGAATCCCGTGCCGGACGCTAAGCTGCTGACATAGCGCAGGGAGGCGGTTTTGCCATGTCGGCAGACGCTTCCCCCGAGCCATTTGAATCAGGAGCAAGTGATGTCAGCGTTGGTTGACCGGTTGGTGGCCCATGTTCTGAGCCTGGAAGTGCGACTGCTGGCCTGTCAGGCGCGGTTGACTGCCCGGACCGACCCCGAGGCGTTGCACGATTTGCGCACGACGGTGCGCCGCTTGCGCAGTCTGTTGCGGCCCTTGCGTGGCTTGCCGGGTGTGGAGCAACTTGAGGGCGCCGCTTCGGCCGTCGGTCAATTGACCACGCCGTGGCGTGACCGTGAGGTGCTGGCGGCGTACTTGCTCCAGCACGATCAACCCGAAGCCGCGCAACGGCGCATGGCAAAGATGGCCGAGGCCTATCCGACGCTGGCGGCGAGCAGCGAGGTGGCTTCGCTGTTGATGATTCTCGACGCGTTCCCGCGTTTTCTGCGTGCGTCCCAGCGTCAGGGGTTGCTCAAGGGGCTGGAAAAACGCATCGAAAAACGCCTCGGCAAGCAATGGAAAAAACTCGATGAGGCGCTGCACGATCCGGCCCACGACCGTCATCGCCTGCGCTTGCTGATCAAGCGTGTGCGTTATGGCATCGAGGCCTACCCTGAACTGGACCGTTTGCCGCAAGCGGCGCTGGCGCGCTTGAAGTCGGCGCAAGGCGCCTTGGGCGATTGGCACGATTGCTGGCAGTGGCTGGCAAAAGCCGAACAGGAAGCGGATCTGCAGCCCTGCGTCGCGACGTGGCGGGCGACCATGATCAAAGCCGAGAGCAAGGCCGATCGCGTACTCGAAAAACTCAGTTCAACCTGCTTCAAATAATCCTCAAACCTGCCTGCATCCACTGTCACTGTGTGGGCGGGCTTCATCCTGTCCGAGATGTCAGTCTATTTGACCGGAATAGACGCTGCGGCGCTCTGCCTGGCTGGTTAAGATCCCTGCATTCACTTTTCGTTTTCTGAGGTTGCCATGCGCTTTTGCGATTTGCTCGAAGCGGTCCGCCGCGAACCGGAACTGACCATCCCTGCCGAATGGGCACAGGGCCGCGCCAGTTTCGGTGGCCTGGTGGCTGCGCTGCAATACGAAGCCATGCGCGCGAAGGTGCCTGCCGATCGCCCGGTGCGTTCGCTGGCGATCACGTTTGTCGGTCCGGTCGAGCCCGAAGTCCCGGTGACTTTTCAAGTCGATGTGCTGCGTGAAGGCAAAGCCGTCAGCCAGGTGTTGGGCCGGGCCATGCAGAACGGTCAGGTGGTGACGCTGGTGCAAGGCAGCTTCGGCGCCTCGCGAGCGTCGGAAGTGGCCGTGCCAGCCCTTCCTGCCCCCGAGATGAAGCCTTTGGACGACTGCCAGGAACTGCCGTACATCAAAGGTGTGACCCCTGAGTTCATGCGCCACCTGGCGATGCGCTGGAGTGTCGGTGGCCTGCCATTCACGGGCAATACATCGCGAGACATGGGCGGTTGGGTGCGTTTGCGTGGCGATGTGAAGGACGAACCTGTCACTGAATCGCACATTCTGGCGCTGGTGGACGCATGGCCGCCGTCATTGTTACCGCACCTGAAGAAAGTGGCGGCGGGCAGTACGCTGACCTGGACCGTCGAATTCGTGCAGCCGTTGCGCGATGTAAGCACGCTGGACTGGTGCAAATATCGGGTGGAAACCGAGTACGCCGCCGACGGTTACGGGCATGCCGCCGCCAAGCTCTGGAGTGCTGAAGGGGAACTGATCGCGATGAGCCGCCAGACCGTCACGATTTTTGCCTGAAGCCCGCAACGCGGGCTTACGCCTCCAGGTTGTGGTGACGGCGCTGCAAACCCAGTGCCGCAACGACGCCAACCACGCCAATGGCCACGTTGGCCAGGCTCAAGCTGAACACCCCGGACACGATCAAAAGAAACGCAACGATAAACAAAGGTACGGCAATCAGTTGCAGCGCCTGGTGGGTCGATTGCTGCTGATTGGTCGGGTACACGCGCCATTGCCACGCGGGAAGGTTGGGATGACGTTTGCCCATGTTGACTACTCCTCGATCCATGTTGAACACATGGGTTGAAGCATAGGCCGGAGTGGGAAGGTCGGCGAATCAAGCTTGGCTATGGACGCGATAGGGACGACGCCGGGATGCGATGTTGGCCGATCTGACGCCTTCGCGAGCAAACCCGCTCCCGCAGGGAGCTGTGTCGTTCACAAGTCCAATGTGGAAGCGAGCTTGCTCGCGAAGAGGCCCTCAGAGTTTCAACTGCCCAATCGCCTTGCTCAGCTCTCCAGCCAGTTTCGCCAGCTCATTACTGGTCGTCGCTGAATCCACGGTCTGCTGCACGGTGTTTTCGGTCACATCACGGATACTCACCACCGCGCGATTCATGTCCTCGGCCACTTGGCTCTGTTGCTCTGCCGCCACGGCGATCTGCGTATTGCTTTCACGCATTTGTGCCACTGCGCCGGTGATATGCGCCAGTGCTTCGCCAGCCTCCTGCGCTTGCTGCACACAGTCGTCGGCCTTGTACGAACTCTCCTGCATGAAATCCACCGCATCGCGCGTGCCGGCCTGCAAAGCGCAAACCATGGTGGTGATCTCGTCGGTCGAGGTCTGCACCCGTTTGGCGAGGTTGCGAACTTCATCGGCCACCACGGCAAAACCACGGCCCATTTCGCCGGCCCGTGCAGCCTCAATGGCGGCGTTGAGCGCCAGCAAATTGGTTTGCTCGGCGATGCTGTGAATCACGCTGACCACGCCGTTGATCTTTTGACTGTCCTCGGCCAGGCGCTGGATCATCTCGGCGGTCTGTTGTACACCGCTGGACAGGCCGGCAATCGAATGCTGCACCCGTGCAACCACTTGCTGACCGCTACCAGCCAGGCCGTCGGCGGTCTGCGACAGATCGCGAGTGGCACCGGCGTGCTGGGCGATGTGATAAACCGTGGCAGTCATCTCGTTGATCGCGGTGGCCGCCTGATCGGTTTCGCTTTGCTGGCCGAGCATGCCGTGGCGCACTTCGTTCATGCTCGACGCCAGACGCGCAGCGCCGACATCCAGTTGCTGCGCAGTGTTGGCAACGGTGGTGACGACGCGCTGATAACCGGCCTGCATCGCGTTGAACGCGTTGGCCATCTGCCCGACCTCATCCTTTCCGGCCAGCGGTACACGGGCTGAAAGATCGCCGCTTTTTTCAACGTGCAACATCACGTCTTTCAACGTGTTGAGCTGGCTGAGCAGGAAGCGGATCAACAACTGCGAAGCGCCGAGCATCGCCAGCATCAGGATGAACACCGCCACGGCATAGTTGGCGAAGCGCTCGCCGAACACTTGCTTCAGGCTTGGGCCGTAGGCGATGACTGCTACTTGCTGGCCGTCGGCACGGCTGAACACTTCGGCGCCCATCAGCGGGTTGTCGCCGAACAGTGGCAGGTGGTTGATCTCGTTCCAGCCGTTGTTGTCGGTGATCTCCAGCAGCGGTTGATCGTGGAGGCGTGGCGCCTCCCCGCGTTTGAAGGTCAGCACTTGATCGGCCTGGGGCAGCACCTGCCCGGCCGGCCAGGCCTTGAGCAAGTGCGCCTGGGCTTGCGCCGACGCTTGTAACGCGAGACTGCGGGCCTGTTGTTCGAGCTGTACGGCGTACAACACCAGCAACAGGGTGGTGACGAAGGCGACCGCGTTGACCGCCCAGAATTTGTATTTCAGCGAGATATTGCTAAGCCAGGCACCCATGGAGGTTTTCTCTGATAGCGGAAACAGCATTGGCAAGGTGCCAGCATTGTGCCGCTATGCAGCTCTGGAAATCTTGATGTGTGTCAACAGCCGATGCTGTCCGGCTGTGCTCGCAAAAGCGTTGTGTCAGTCGCTATTTATTTATCTGACTCAGCGCTCTCGCGAGCAAGCCCGCTCCCACAATGGTTGTTGTGTGTGTCAGGGGAGGGAGGGGAGGTTGAAGAATGCCCGGGCACAAGCGGTCGAGTGCGCGGCGAGGTCTTCCTCGGTTTCACCCCGGTGCAACGCCACTTCGCGCAGCACTTCGGTCAGGTACGCCGGTTCATTGCGGCCATTCTTCGGTTTCGGGCGCAGGGTGCGCGGTAACAAGTAAGGCGCATCGCTTTCCAGCATCAGCCGGCCGCGCTTGATCTCTTTGACTAATGGATGCAAGTGCGTGCCCCGGCGCTCGTCGCAAATCCAGCCCGTGATGCCAATATGCAGATCCAGATCGAGGTAGCTGTACAACGCCTTCTGCTCGCCGGTAAAGCAATGCACCACGGCCGCAGGAAGTTGATCGCGGAAGTCCTTGAGTATCTCCAGCAGGCGCACACTGGCGTCGCGCTCATGCAGGAACACCGGCAATTGCAGCTCAACGGCCATTGCCAGATGTTCCTCGAGGACTTTTTCCTGTTGGGTGCGCGGTGAGAAATCGCGGTTGAAATCCAGTCCGCATTCGCCCACGGCGACCACGTTGGCTTCTTTGAGCAGGCTGCGCAGGCGCCGGGCGCTGTCGGCATTCCAGTCACTGGCTGAGTGCGGGTGAATCCCGGCCGTTGCAAACAGCCGTTGCCCACTGTCATCCAGTTGCTGGCACAGTTCCAGTGCCTGTTCGCTCCCCTCGACACTGGTGCCGGTCAGCACCAGTTGGCTGACCCCGGCGGTGTAGGCGCGGTCGAGTACGGCCTGGTGTTTGTCGGCGAAACTTGGGTTGGTCAGGTTGACGCCGATATCGATGAGTTGCATGGTTGCTACCTCGGGCCGAAGGCCGGAAAGCATACCAGAGCTGTAGATTCATCATAAAAGCCAAGAACTACAACGGCTTATGACTGTCTGTTGAGGCCGCTAGACGGCTTGTGTTGGTATGGTGGCCACTACTGTGCCACTCTCTCGCACTTTGCCAGCGCTCCTGGCGCTCTGTTTTCGTCGGCGATTTTGACCTCTCAGCGGTGAAATCGCCCCGTATTCTTTCCGGAGAGTGGATGATTCGTCCCTCGGTTTTGCTGCTGTTGTGTGGATCGTTACTGCTGCCGATGGCGGCGGTAGCGCGCCTGCCCGGGCCGCTGCAAGCCGTGCCGGCCGCCAAGGTGCGTGACTTGTCCGAGATTCGCGGCAGTCGCGTGCTGCGGGTGCTGGTCAACCAGAGTCGTAACAGCTCCGGCGAAGTCCAGGGGCAGGCCATCGGCGTCGAATACCATCGCCTGCGCGCCTTCGAGCAATACCTCAACGGCCATGCGCGTGACGGCCAGGAAATCACCCTCAAGATCATTCCCAAAGCCAAGGATCAACTGCTCGGTGCCTTGCAGCGCGGTGAGGGTGATCTGGTGGCGCCCGGTGAATTGCTTGATTTGCAAGCCGGCCGTGCGGTCGCCAGCAGTGAGCCGATAGCCAGCGACGTGCCGCTGGTGCTGGTCGGCATCAAGGGCGAGCGGCGCTACACCAGGCTTGAGCAACTCGCCGGCAAAACCCTCGCCTTGCCCACCGGCAGTGCGGCCGGGGAAGCGGTCAGCCAACTCAATCAGAAGCTGGCGCTGCATAAGCTGGCGCCGATCAAGATTGAATGGGTCGATCCGACACTGGCGGTCGAGGATGTACTGGAAATGGTCCAGGGCGGCATCTTTCACCTGACCATCGTCGAGCAACCGATTGCCGAGCGCTGGGGCAAGATCCTGCCCAAGCTGCGTGTTGAGCGGCAACTGAGGATCGGCGATCCCGGCGAGGAATACTGGTTCGTGCGCCGGGATGCATCGATGCTGCGGGCGAGCATTGATCGCTTCCTCAGCGGTTACAAGAAGCCGTCGAACGAAGATGTAGCGTTTCTGCGCATCTATCGCCGTCTGTATAAAGTCCACTATCCATTGGCCAAGGCCGACCGTCAGCGTCTGGAGAAACTGCGCCCCGTGCTGCAAAAGCATGCCACGGCGCAGAACATGGACTGGCTGAACCTGGCAGCGTTGGCATTCAAAGAGTCGCGCTTGCAGCCCAGTGCCCGCAGCGGCAGTGGCCCGACCGGGCTGATGCAGATCACCCCGTCCGCAGCGCGGCGGGTCGGTGTGAACAATATTCAGAATCTCGATGCGAATGTGCAGGCTGGGGCCAAATACCTGGCGATGATCCGCCGCAAGTTCTTCGCCAGCCCCAAGCTCAATGAGCGCGAGCGCATGGCGTTCACGCTGGCGGCTTACAACATCGGGCCGGAGCGGGTCCAGGGTATGCGTGCCGAGGCCCGGCGGCGGGGGCTAAATCCTGATCAGTGGTTCTTCCAGGTCGAGCGCATTGCCATGGAGCAGGTGGGAATGGGGCCGGTCAGCTATGTTAATAGCGTGAACAAGTATTACTTGGCCTTCGACCGGGAGCGGGAATCATTGGAGCCCGGTGGGCCGAAAGTTGTCTCACGCAAATAATCTAATAAATCGATTGTTATGGCGAAATATTTGCGCTTTTAACATAGAATTTACTGATTAATATAGCGGCCAATCCACACACACTTCTCGCAAAACAAGGAATGCCCCATGAGCTCTCTGATCAATAAGGTTCTGTTCACCCGCGCAGGCTACGGCTTGACCCTTCTGCGCATCGCTGTCGGCGTGATCTTCGCTGCCCACGGCTCGCAGAAACTCTTCGGTCTGTTCGGCGGTTACGGTCTGGCTGGCACTGCGCAGTACATGGAAAGCCTGGGTCTGACGCCTGGGTATGTGATGGCCACGCTGGCCGGCGGTACCGAGTTCTTCGCCGGTCTGGCCTTGATCATCGGCCTGCTGGTTCGTCCGGCGGCGCTGGGCCTGACGTTCCTGTCGCTGGTTGCGATCTTCACCGTGCACATCAGCAACGGTCTGTTCATGGCCAACAACGGTTACGAGTTCGCTCTGGCGTTGCTCGGTGGCAGCCTTGCCGTTCTGATCGAAGGTGCTGGCAAGCTCTCGGTGGATCGCGCCATCGCCGGTTGAGCGCTCTGACTCACGCCTAAGGCTCGCATTGTGCGAGCCTTTTTTGTTGCGGCTGATTCTTGACACTGATCGGTCACGTTCTCTAGGATGCTGCTCATGCGCCGATTTAAACAGCTACTTGCGGGGCGCCAGGTGACTACAACAGTTGCCGTCAGAAGCCGGAACAGGGCTTCGAAATACCGCTAAAGCGCTGGTTCGGTGTTGCCTCTCACCTGCCACGCAGACTTTTGAGGCAGAGACACGACACGATGAATGCACTACGCCCTCCAGCACGTCCCGCGCCGATCACGGCACATATCACCCAACGCAATCCAAAAATCCTGCTTGGCGGCAAACATCAGCCGACGCTGTTGCGTTATCTCGATGGCTGGCCACGTCGCAGCGGCGGCCCCGCCGCGTTCCTGATCCAGTTTGTCGAGGACGGCGAGTCGCTGGCACGGTTTGCCACTGACAGTTTTGATCTGGCCGTGATTCAGGTGCCGAGCCAGGAAGACGTGCCGCACATGATCGCGCAACTGGTCCGCGTCGCACGGCAAGGCTTGATTACCCGTCGCTAGGGTTTTCAGGGGTAGTCGATGGCCACGATGTACACGAACTGTTCGCCAGTCGGTGTCTGTACCCGCACTTCTGCGTCGAGCGCCTTGCCGATCAGGGCGCGGGCCAGCGGCGAGTCGATGCTGATCAGGCCCAGTTTCAAATCCAGTTCATCCGGGCCGACGATGCGGTAGCGCGATGGCTTGCCGTCTTCGTCTTCGATGGTTACCCAAGCGCCGAAGTAGACCTTGTTCGGGTCGCTGGGCTTTTCGCTGACAACCTTCAACGCTTCCAGCCGTTTGGTGAGGAAGCGCACACGGCTGTCGATCTCGCGCAGCATCTTTTTGCCGTAGGTGTATTCAGCGTTCTCCGAGCGATCACCCTGAGCCGCCGCCTCGCTGACCGACTGCGTGACCTGTGGACGGCGCACATGCCACAGTTCATGGAATTCAGCGCGCATCCGCGCTTCACCTTCGGGTGTGATCAGCGCGGTGCCGGCGGTACGGGGAGGGCGATAACGGCTCATGGCAATTTCTTGTGAGTTAGACGGCTGGAGTCTATCAACCCTCGCTCAACACTGTCAGCGGACTTGCGTTGAGTGCCCGACGTGTACCGAAGACGCCCGCGCCCCCGATCAGCGCCGCGCCAATCAGCGGTAGCACCAGCAGCCACGGGTGCGGATGCCACGGCAGATCGAAGGCGTATCGATACAGCACCAGGCTCACCGCTTCCGAACCAATGGCCGCGAGCAGTCCGCTGACCGCGCCGAGCAAACCGAACTCAATGCGACGTGCCTTGATCAGCAACTGCCGCTCCGCGCCCAGTGCTCTTAGCAATGCACCTTGGCGAATACGCTCATCCAGCGTTGCCTGCAACCCGGAAAACAGCACTGCCATTCCCGCCGCCAACACAAACAACAACACGTACTCCACAGCCAGCGTGACCTGGGCGAGAATGCTGCGCAGTTGTTCGAGCAGGGCTTCGACCTGAAGAATGGTCACAGCCGGGAAGGCCCGCGACAGATCGACGATCTGCTGGTCGTGTCCAGGCGCCAGATAGAAGCTGGTCAGGTAGGTCGCCGGCAGATCCTTCAATGTGCCGGGCTGGAAGATCATGAAGAAGTTCGGCTGGAAATTGTCCCAGTTGATCTCGCGCAGGCTGGTGACCTTCGCTTCTCGATTGACCCCGCCAACGCTGAACACCATGTGATCGCCGAGTTTGAGCTTGAGGCTCTCGGCGACCTTGCCTTCCACCGACACCCCGGGAACATCGTCAGTGGGCTGTTCAGTCCACCACGACCCGGCGGTGAGCTTATTGCCGGGCGGCAAGTCGGCGGCCCAGGTCAGGCTCAAGTCGCGTTGAATGGCGCGGTCGCCAGCAGAGTCCTTGCTGACGATCTGCTGCACCGCTTCGCCATTGATGCTGATCAGGCGCCCCGGCACCACCGGATACAGCGGCGCCGCTTGCGCTGACACGTTGATCAGGTGATCGGTAAAGGCCTGTTTGTCGGCTGGCAAAATATTCAGGGCAAAATAGTTGGGGGCATTTTTCGGCAGTTGATTTTGCCAGGTGTCGAGCAGTTCGCCGCGCAGCAGGGCGATCAAGGCCATGGACAGCAGGATCAGCCCGAATGCCAGCGATTGGCCGGCTGCTGCGAGCGGATGACGCAGCAATTGACCCAGGCCCAGACGCCACGGCAAAGAAGCACGGGCGAGCATGCGCCGCAGGCTTTTGAGCAACAACAGAAGCAAGCCACCCAACACCAATGCGGCGACCACGCCACCGCCGAGCAAGGCAAACGTCAGCAACAGATCAAGGCTCAGGCGCCACATGATCAGGCCCAGCGCGCCGAGCGCCGCGCCATAGACCATCCAGGTGCTCGACGGGATCGGGAGCATGTCGCGGCGCAAGACTCGCAACGGCGGCACTCGTCCCAACGCCGCCAGTGGCGGCAGCGCGAACCCGGCCAGTGCCACCAGCCCGGTCGCGATCCCGGCAAGGGCCGGAAACAGGCCACCTGGCGGAACATCACTCGGCAGCAGATCATGCAACAGCGCGAACAAGCCCAGTTGCGCCAGCCAACCGAGTAACGCACCACTGAGGGCGGCGAACAGCCCAAGTGCCGTCAGTTGAATACTGAACAGCAACATGGTTTCCCGTCGCGACAAGCCGAGGCAGCGCAGTAATGCACTGGCATCGAAACGGCGACTGGCAAAACGGTTTGCCGACAACGCCACCGCCACGCCAGCCAGCAGCACCGCGACCAGGCTGGCCATGTTCAGATAGCGCTCGGCCTTGCCCAGCGCGCCGCCAATCTGCCGATTGCCGTCGCGGGCATCTTGAATCCGCTGATTCGCTGCCAGCCCTGGCTTGATCAGTTGTCGATAGGTTTGCAGTGCTTGCGGTTCGCCGCGCCACAATTCGCGATAGCTCACTCGGCTGCCGGGCTGCACCACGCCGGTCGCGGCGAGATCGTCGAGGTTGATCAGCACGCGTGGCGTCAGGCTATAAAAGTTACCGGCTCTGTCCGGTTCGTAAGTCAGTACCCGTGTCAGCTTCAGGGGCTTCATGCCGACGTCGATGCTGTCGCCGATCTTCAGGTCCAGCGCGGTCAGCAGGCGTGACTCGACCCAGGCTTCGCCGGGCTGGGGTTCGCCTCCGGGCTCTTCAGTTGCGAAGGGGGCCGGGGCGCTTTTCAGTTCACCGCGTAATGGATAGGCGCGGTCTACCGCTTTGATGCTCGACAACTGAATGCCGTTGTCGGTCGCGATGACACTGGAAAATTCCACGACCTGCGCGTGATCAAGGCGTAATTCGGTGCCGATTCTGATTTGTTCCTGACGGGCCGGTGAGCTGCCTTCCAGTACCAGGTCGGCGCCGAGAAACTCGGTAGCGCGCAGCATCATGGCGCCATTGAGGCGGGCACCGAAATAGCCGATGGCGGTACTTGCCGCTACGGCGACCACCAAGGCGAAGAACAACACCCGCAGTTCTCCGGCGCGGGCATCGCGCATGAGTTGACGGATGGCGAGACTCAACAGACGCAACAGCGGCAGGCGTGCCATCAAGGCTCCAGAGGGGCGACCAACAGCCCGGCTTCAAGTCGGATCAGGCGCCGGCATCGATGGGCCAGGCGTTCGTCGTGGGTCACCAGCACCAGTGTGGTGCCGCGCTCCTTGTTCAATTCGAACAGCAAATCGCTGATGCGCTCGCCGGTGTGGCTGTCGAGGTTGCCGGTGGGTTCGTCAGCGAACAGCACGTCAGGCTCGGCGGCAAAGGCTCGGGCAATCGCCACGCGCTGTTGTTCGCCGCCCGAGAGCTGGCGCGGCGAGTGAGTCAGACGCTGGCCGAGGCCGACCCGTTGCAGCAATTCAGTGGCGCGCTCGCGGGCGTCTTTACGGCCATCAAGCTCAAGCGGCAGCATGACGTTTTCCAGCGCGTTGAGACTGTCGAGCAATTGAAACGATTGAAAGACGAAACCCACATGTTCGGCACGCACCCGAGCGCGCTGGTCTTCGTCGAGATTACCCAGACTCTGGCCGGCGAGGGTGACTTCGCCGCGGCTCGGTAAATCGAGACCGGCAAGCAGGCCGAGGAGGGTGGATTTGCCGGAACCGGACGCGCCGACGATGGCCAGGCTGTCGCCCTTGTTCAGTTCCAGGCTGAGTTCGTGCAGGATAGTCAGTTCACCTTCCGCGCTGGGAACCACTTTGCTGAGGTTCTTCGCGGTGAGAATGCTTGCGCCCATGGAGAATCCGATGCGTGTGTGGTTTTTGAGTGCTGGCCTGGCCTTGATGTGCATGGCCCAGAACGCAGCGGCGGGTACTGTCCTGATCGTTGGGGATAGTATCAGCGCCGGTTTCGGGCTGGATACCCGCTTGGGATGGGTCTCGTTGCTCGAGCAACGGCTCAAACAGGAGGGTTTCGACGACAAAGTAGTGAATGCCTCCATCAGTGGTGACACCAGTGCCGGAGGCCAGGCGCGGCTGCCCGCGCTGCTTGCAGAGCATAAGCCCGACCTGGTGATCCTCGAACTGGGTGGCAACGATGGCTTGCGCGGAATGCCGCCAATTCAATTGCAACAAAATCTTGCTTCGATGATCGACAGCTCCCGCCAGAGCGGTGCCAAGGTGCTGTTGCTCGGCATGCAACTGCCGCCCAATTATGGCAAGCGTTACACCGACGCTTTTGCCCAGGTGTACGGCAAACTCGCCGACGCAAAAAAGATCCCGCTGGTACCGTTTTTCCTCGACGGCGTGGGCGGTCATCCAGACTTGATGCAGGCTGATGGTTTGCACCCGGCAGTCGGGGCTCAGGGCAAGTTGCTGGAAAATGTCTGGCCTACGCTAAAACCGTTGTTATGAGGCTTTTCTAGCGGCAGGCTTTCGGCTAATGTGGCGCCCCCTTATTCGGAGCCCCCAATGCCACGTTCTGCCTGGTCTCTTTTTGCCTACCAACTGATCGAGCCTGACGAACAGCTGGATCTGTTCGCCTGCCAGGAAGTGCGGGTGCATCTGGTGACCCGTCAACTGGAACTCGGTGGTTCTGCGGATCGGACCCTGTGTGGCAGCCTGCTACCGGCGCAGCCGCGCTGGTCGAGCGTAGATCGTCGGGTGTTTCAGGATCAGCGCCTGTGCTCGCTGTGCCGGGCGATTCTGGAGTCGCAGAAGCGCGGCACCTCACCGATCTGGCCTGAGTTGCGCTTCGAACTCTAAAATCTTGAGTCAATAGGTTGACCGCGTCTTGAGAGCCAGCCTCCTCGCCGCAGGTCTTGTGGCTCCCCGAATTCCCGAGGTGCGGTGTACAATCGCGCGCTCATACCCTTGTTGATCATGCGAAGGATGTTCCGGATGTTGCCGCGCTTTCCTGCCGTCGCCCGCTGCCTGTCTCTTGCCGCCCTGTGTGTGGCCGGTCCCGTTGCTGCATTGGAGTTTCCCCTGCCACCGCCTGGTGAAGACATCATTGGTCAGGTGCAGGTGATCAAAGCCAAGTACGAAGACACTTTCGCTGATCTGGGCACCGCCTACGATCTGGGCTATTCGGAAATGCTCGCGGCCAACCCGGGTGTCGATGCCTGGTTGCCCGGCGCCGGCACCGAGATCGTTCTGCCAACCCGTTTCATTCTGCCGCCGGGTCCGCGTGAAGGCATTGTCATCAATCTGGCCGAATACCGTCTCTACTATTACCCGAAAGGCCGGAACGTGGTGTACACGTTCCCGCTGGGGATCGGTCGTGAGGGCTGGGGTTCGCCAATCGCGCACACATCGATCATTGCCAAGACGCCGAACCCGACCTGGACGCCTCCAGCCTCGATCAAGGCTGAACACGCTGCTGATGGTGATCCGCTGCCCAACGTGGTGCCGGCCGGTCCGGACAACCCGCTGGGACCTTTCAAATTCACCCTCGGCACGCCGGGCTATCTGATCCACGGATCGAACAAGAAATTCGGCATCGGCATGCGTACCAGTCACGGCTGTTTCCGCATGTTCAACAATAACGTGCTCGAGATGGCCAGCATGGTGCCGGTCGGTACCTCGGTGCGTATCCTCAATGAGGCCTACAAGTTCGGGAGCAGTGGCGGCAAGGTTTACCTTGAGGCGCACACGCCGATCGACGACAAGGGCGATCCGTCGGTGGTCGACAAGCACACAGCGGTGATCAACGCGATGCTCAAGCGTGATGACATTACTAACAACCTGCGCGTGAACTGGGATGTGGTGCGTGATGTGGTAGCGGCCGAGGATGGTCTGCCAACCGAAATCGGTACGCCAAACACGTCGGCGCCGATTGTTTCGAACACGCCGATCGACCCGCTGCAGTAAGGTCGGATCCGAACCCGTCGAGCCTTGAGGCATCGACGGGTTTTTTATTGCCAGGACAAAAGTACCGGCAATAAAAAAGCCGACCCAAAAAATGGGTCGGCTTGATAATAATCCCGAAGGACTATTACTTGCGGCTAGCCTTGTCGAGCATGCGCAGAGCGCGCTCGTTAGCTTCGTCAGCAGTCTGTTGTGCTTTTTGAGCAGCAGCCAGAGCTTCATCAGCTTTACGGTAAGCTTCGTCTGCACGAGCCTGGGAGCGAGCAGCTGCGTCTTCAGTAGCGGTCAGACGTGCTTCGGTTTCTTTCGATACGCTGCTGCAACCGGTAGCCAGAACTGCGGCCAGAGCCAGAGCAGAGAATTTCAGAACGTTGTTCATCGTGTTCCCCTTCAAGGACTTTCAATTAAGTGGCTGTCTCCTCGGATTGAGGAAATAGCCGGCGTACATACTACCCATTACTTGTAGTAAGTAAACTGACGTAGCGCAAGAAGCAAAAAAAATTGTAGGCGCTGATTCTTTTTCGAGCAACTTTTAACTGCCCTGTATAAAAAACATCCAGCTACAGGCCCCGCGCTGAGCGAGTCAATGAGAAAAAGTTCCCGTTGTCATGTGCTGTTTTTGCAGAGTTGTCTAAAGTCTTTCTAGATGAATTCGTCCATACTCTTGTTCCGATTCTGCGTGCTGCTTCGCTTATCTTTGTTCATGTTGAGGTGACTTTATAAAAGGCGGCACGTCTTAAGTCTCAACATCCGGCAATGTTCAGGTGAGCGGCCCGGGAGATATCGTCTCCAGGCCATCCCTGCGTCCATCGGAGCAGCCCCCCCCCGTCAAGCCGCTTGATGACGAGCGTACCTTGAGCATTTTTGCCAATGGTGCCTACTATTTACAGGTGCTCGATTGCGTGGGATCGGTGTGGCTCTTCTCGTTGTCCATCAGGCACGGGGTGGCGTAGATGTTCCTTCGCCGGAAAAACATCGGTAAGGTAGGGGTCAAAATTCAAGACCCGCGAGGAGTAGTGATGAGCGAGGCGTTGTCCATCCACCATGACCAGGCTGGTCATCAGTTCGAGACCAATGTGGACGGTCATCGTGCCTACCTGACCTACATGGATCTGGGTAAACAGACCCTGGATATCTATCGCACGTTTGTGCCCAACGCCCTGCGTGGCCGTGGCATTGCCGCAGCGCTGACAGAAAGCGCGTTGCAATACGCCGAGGAAATGGGCTACACGGTCATCCCCTCGTGCTCCTACGTCGAGCGCTACATGGAGCGTCATCAGCGCCGCGCTGCGAAAATCTGAACAGCACACACAAAAACGCCGGGCAATGAATGCCCGGCGTTTTTTTATGCCTGTAAAACGCGGATCAACTGCGCTCGCGTTTGGGCAACACATCCTTGAGCTTGGCGTGCATGCTGCGCAGGGTACTCTCGGTGGCGGACCAGTCGATGCAGGCATCGGTGATCGACACGCCGTATTGCAGGTCGGCGAGGTCTTTTGGAATCGCCTGGCAGCCCCAATTCAGATGACTCTCGACCATCAGACCGATAATCGACTGGTTGCCTTCGAGGATCTGGTTGGCCACGTTCTCCATCACCAGCGGTTGCAGGGCCGGATCCTTGTTGGAGTTGGCGTGGCTGCAATCGACCATGATGTTCGGCTTGATCTTGGCTTTGTTCAGCGCCTGCTCGCACAGGGCGACGCTGACCGAATCGTAGTTCGGCTTGCCGTTGCCGCCGCGCAATACCACATGACCGTAGGCGTTGCCTTTGGTGGTGACGATCGATACGCCACCTTCCTGATTGATCCCGAGGAAACGATGCGGGCTGGACACCGACTGCAGGGCGTTGATCGCTACCGTCAGGCCGCCGTCTGTGCCGTTCTTGAAGCCGACGGCCGAAGACAGGCCCGAAGCCATTTCACGGTGCGTCTGGGATTCGGTGGTGCGCGCGCCGATAGCCGACCAACTGATCAGGTCCTGCAGATATTGCGGGGAGATCGGGTCGAGGGCTTCGGTGGCAGTCGGCAGGCCTTTCTCGGCCAGATCCAGCAGCAATTGACGACCGATGTGCAGACCGTCCTGGATCTTGAACGAGTCGTCCAGATACGGATCGTTGATCAGGCCTTTCCAGCCGACGGTGGTGCGCGGTTTTTCGAAATACACGCGCATGACCAGGTACAAGGTGTCGCAGACTTCCTCGGCCAGCACCTTCAGGCGTTCGGCGTATTCGTGGGCAGCCTTGATGTCGTGGATCGAGCACGGACCGATCACTACGAACAGGCGGTGGTCGGTGCCATCAAGAATGTTGCGAATGACTTCGCGACCCTTGGTGACGGTGCGCAGGGCCGCGTCGCTCAGAGGGATATCACGCTTGAGCTGATCAGGAGTGATCAGGGTCTCGTTAGAGGCGACGTTTAGGTCGTTGATCGGTAAATCAGCCATCGTTTACTCGTCAGGTCACGGGTGCCGGCCGCCAGCGATCCCCGCGCGGCGGAACACAGCAGATTTAAGCGCGTCGGGGAGCTGAACCTTAGCGCGTTAGACGCCTGCTCGACAATGGGCACGTCACTGTTTAAAACAGAGCCTAATCCAGCAATGGCTGCGCGAAAGCCTTGCGAACGCTGTCGTGGGAGAACTCGTCGGCATGTTGCTCGACCCAGTGCAGGGCCAACGCCTGAATATCCTGCAGGGCATCGTGAGCATCGTTTATTCGGCAATAGCGTTCGATCTGACACACTTGCTCACCCATTCGCGCACTGAACAGCGCCTGTTCATCGGTGAAGGCGATGCCCACCAGATACCCCTTTTTACGCCGCAGACACCACGCCACATAGCCCGGATAACAGATATCGGCATTGAGCGTCGGCATGCGGATTTGCAGCGCCGTGCCATGGCGCCAGGCGCGGTGATAATTGCAAGCGATCCCGCCGAGGCTGATAGTGTGCAGCTGTTGTCTGGAAATACACTCAGGCTTGAGCAAGGTTAATTCAACCGGCACTTCGTCCGGATGAGGAATGAAACGTCCCATGAGCACAGACTCCCTGTGTCGGCCATTTGACATTGTTTCCCCCAGTATAGTGGTCGAATCGCAGCTGACCGATTTCGACGCTGACCAGCGGCTGTTGGCGATGAACGGCGTTTCGCTGGTGATTTTTACCAGCGTCGGTTGCGCCAGTTGCCGGTATGCCCGTGAGGTCTTGCCCGGTTTGGATCTGACGGTGGATCGCTTGTGCTGGATCGACGCCGGCGAAAACGGTGGCCTGGTGGCGCGGTATCAGGTCTTTCATTTGCCGGCGTTGTTTGTCGTGCGTGACGGCGAGTTCTTTGGGGCATTGCACACGCGCCTGACGGTCGATGCGCTCAACGAGGCATTGGCGCAGGCCTTGGTTCGAATAGCAGAGGAGTTGCCATAAATGGGGACAATCAGCAAACCGGTGGTGGGGATTATCGGCACCGGCGCAATAGGTGGTTTCTACGGTTTGATGTTGGCGCGCGCTGGGTTCGATGTGCATTTTCTGTTGCGCAGCGAGTTCTCGTCGGTCGCCGAACGGGGCTTGCACGTTAACAGTGCGGTGCATGGCCCGCTGACGTTGAGCCCTGTGCAGGCTTATTCTTCGGCCCAGGACATGCCGCCGTGTGACTGGTTGTTGGTCGGCGCCAAGACCACCAGCAATGTGGGTCTTGCCCCCTCGATCATTCAAGCCTCGAAGCCCGGCGCGAAAGTGCTGCTATTGCAGAATGGTCTGGACGTCGAGGACAGCCTGCGTGAACAGTTGCCCGATTCGCTGCACCTGCTCGGAGGTCTGTGCCTTATCTGTGTACACCGCGAAGGGCCTGGGCAAATAACCCATCAAGCTTTGGGTGCTGTGAATGTCGGTTACCACAGCGGCCCGGCCATCGATGATGCCGGACGCATGGCGATTGTCGAAGAGGGCTGCACTTTGTTCCGCGCCGCGGGTATCGACTCGCAGGCGATGCCCGATCTGCAGCAGGCACGCTGGCAGAAACTGGTCTGGAATATCCCCTACAACGGTCTTTCGGTGTTGCTCGGCGCGAGTACCACGCCGCTGATGGCCGACGCCGACAGCCGCGCGTTGATCCAGGCGTTGATGACCGAAGTGGTGCAGGGGGCCAAGGCCTGTGGGCACGACATGCCGCCCGGTTACGCCGAGTACCTGTTCACGATGACCGAGAAAATGCCGGACTACTGGCCGAGCATGCACCACGACTTTTTGCACAAGCGTGCGCTGGAACTCGAGGCGATTTATGCCCGGCCACTGTCGGCCGCGAAAGCGGTGGGCTGCGAGCTGCCACGTATCGAAGCGTTGTATCGCACGTTGGGTTTTATCGACCGCCGCAACGTTTAAGTTTTTTTGTGAAAGGGCGGGTAGGCATGGCCAAGAACATCGATGACAAACTGGTGCTGGCGATTTCATCGCGCGCCTTGTTCGACCTGAGCGAGAGCCACAAGGTCTACCTGTCGAGCGGCGTTGAAGCCTATCGGCAATATCAGATCGAGCACGAAGACGAGATTCTCGCACCCGGTGATGCCTTCCCGTTGGTGGAAAAACTCCTGAGTCTTAACAGTCGCCTCGGTCGTGCTCGGGTCGAGGTGATTCTGGTGTCACGCAACAGCGCCGATACCGGCCTGCGAGTGTTCAACTCGATTCACCATTACGGTCTGGCGATTTCCCGTGCGGCGTTTGTCGGCGGGCGCAGTCCTTATCCGTATCTGAAAGCGTTCGGCTGCGATCTGTTTCTCTCCACCCATGCCGAGGATGTGCGTGCGGCACTGGATGCCGGTTTCGCCGCCGCGACGATTCTATCCGGGGGCGCCAGCCGTGCGGCCAGCGATGAGTTGCGCATCGCCTTCGACGGTGACGCGGTGATCTTTTCCGACGAGTCTGAACGCGTCTATCAGTCCGGCGGGCTGGAGGCGTTTCAAGCCAAGGAACGTGAGTCGGCCCGTGAGCCTTTGCGCGGAGGGCCGTTCAAGGGCTTTCTCGCCGCGCTCAATTTGCTGCAGCGCGAGTTCCCTGACGACGACTGCCCGATCCGCACGGCGTTGGTGACGGCGCGTTCGGCGCCGGCGCATGAACGGGTGATTCGCACGTTGCGCGAGTGGGATATCCGCCTCGACGAATCGCTGTTCCTCGGCGGCCTGACCAAGTCGGCGTTTCTTGAGGCCTTTGCTGCCGATGTGTTCTTTGATGATCAGACCGGCCATTGCGAACTGGCCCGCGAAGTCGTCGCTACTGGCCACGTGCCTCATGGCATCAGCAACGAACCGTCGATCTAAAGCCCCGGTGCTTCAAGAAGTTGCGTCACACGTCGTACTCGCCAAGGCACTGCTAAGCTGAATCAAATCTGCGCCATGTTGGCTTGCGAGGGGGTCATATGATTCGTTCGATGCTGTATGCCACTGACCTCGGTCTGTACGCCCCGTTAGTGATGCAGCACGCCTTGGCTTTGGCGCGAACGTTCGATGCCGACCTGTACGTCGTGCATGCGGTGGAGCCGATGGGGTTGTTTGCCGAATCGGTGTTGCAGAGTTATCTCGACGAGCAGGCGTTGAACGAATTCCACAGCCAGGGTTTGAAAACAGTCATCGCCAATATCGAGCAGCGGGTACTGGAAAGTTTTCGCGAAGAACTGGGGGACGAGGGCGAGCTGGATCTGCAGCGCATTCGAGCGGTGCGCGTGCTGCAGGGCGATCCGTCGCAGGTGATTCTTGATCAGGTACAGAAACTCTCTGTCGATTTGCTGATCGTAGGAAGTCACAGCCACGGGGTGGGCGCGGAAACGCCGTTGGGGCGCACGGCCGCTCGAGTCCTGCAATTGGCCAAGGTGCCGGTGTATCTGGTGCCACTGGTGGAGCGTCGGCGGCGGGAGGATCGCTAAAGCAGGAATAATGGCGCTTTGATAAAAAAGTTCTAGATTTATTATTCTAACCATTAATATAGTTATATATCGTCGCTGATGCCCGTGGCGTCTACCTGCTTTGAGGGATACATATGAAGCTTCAACAATTGCGCTACATCTGGGAAGTGGCGCACCACGACCTCAACGTTTCCGCTACAGCCCAAAGCCTCTACACCTCGCAACCGGGCATCAGTAAACAAATCCGTCTGCTGGAAGACGAACTCGGCGTCGAAGTGTTTGCCCGCAGCGGCAAGCACCTGACCCGCGTGACGCCGGCCGGCGAGCGCATCATCACCACCGCTGGTGAGATTCTGCGCAAAGTCGAAAGCATCAAGCAGATCGCCCAGGAATTCTCCAACGAGAAGAAAGGCACCCTGTCGATCGCCACGACTCACACCCAGGCGCGTTATGCACTACCGCCGGTGATCAGCAATTTCATCAAGCAATACCCGGACGTGGCGCTGCACATGCACCAGGGTTCGCCGATGCAGATCGCCGAAATGGCTGCTGACGGCACCGTCGACTTCGCTATTGCCACCGAAGCGCTGGAGTTGTTCGGCGATCTGGTGATGATGCCGTGCTACCGCTGGAACCGCTGTGTGGTGGTGCCGCAGGGCCACCCGCTGACCAAGCTGCCGAAGCTGACCCTCGAAGCGCTGGCTGAATACCCGATCGTGACTTATGTGTTCGGTTTTACGGGACGTTCGAAACTCGACGAAGCCTTCAGCCATCGTGGCCTGTCGCCGAAAGTGGTATTCACCGCCGCCGACGCCGACGTGATCAAAACCTACGTGCGCCTGGGGCTGGGCGTAGGCATCGTGGCGAAGATGGCGGTTGACACCAAACTCGACAACGACTTGGTGGTGCTCGATGCCAGCGAGCTGTTCGAATCGAGCGTGACCAAGATCGGTTTCCGTCGTGGTACTTTCCTGCGCGGGTTCATGTGCGACTTCATCGAGAAGTTCGCGCCACACCTGACCCGCGAAGTGATGGCCAAAGCTATCCAGTGTCACAACAAGCAGGAACTGGAAGATCTGTTCGACGGCGTCGAACTGCCCGTTCACTAAGCGCCCGCCTCAGAGCACCTCGGTGACAGTGAACTGTTGCCGGGTGCCCGCCACCAGAATCTCGACCTCATCACCTTCCAGCTTGCCTAGCAGGCTCTTGCCCAGTGGCGAGCGTGGGGTTATGACAGTAATTGGTTGACCCACCACATCGACTTTCAGGCCCGCCGCATCCGGGGCCAGAAACAGCCACTGCTCGCGCCCCTTTTCATCTTCCAGGCCGAGCAGGGCGCCCACTTCTATACCTCGGTTTTCGTCGTGCGCGCGCAGCGTCAGGTTCTGGCACAGCGCCAGTGACTGGCGAATTTCCTCGACCCGTTTCGCTTGCCCTGCCGCCAGATACGATGCCTCAAGCCCGAGGGTGTCGTACTTGTTTTCGGCGATGTTTTCTTCGTGGGTGGCGGTTTCGTAAGCGGTTTGCGCAGCGCGTTCGGCGATGTCGAGGTCGATGCGCAGTTTGTCGAGAATCAATTGGTGGACAGTGTGCTTGTTCATGATCAATCGCAGAATTGTAAAACGTTGGCGCGGCTTTTTTCGCTTGGCGCGGTCTGGTCCTGTTGCAGCCAGAACTGGCATTTCGGGTTTGACTGGTTGCGGCCGCTGCTGCGTGCCTGATCAAGGCGATTTTGCTGCTCGTTCTTGCGCAGGCTTTCTTCGTACTGCTCAAACAGCGGACTCTGCGGTGCAATGTCTGGTTGTGTCCGGACGGCTGGCGGGTTGGCCAATTGCTGTACAGCCTGGGCGACCGGCGCCAGTTGTTCGTTGAACAGAACGTGTGAAGCCAGCCAGCACGTCAGCGCAATGGCAAGAAAACCCAGCCATATGCCCAGGGCAATGCTGCCGGTCAAATGCAGCGCGCTCAGTTGAACCGGCAAGGGGCGACGCGGGTTAGGACGGTAGGGCATGGCTGCCTCCTGGCGGATGGGTGCGGGCAAATGGTGATTGTCGCACGAAGATTAATCGCCGTCGGCTCTTCTGCATGAGGTCATTTATGCGGACAATCGGTGTTTTGCCAACGGGAGTCTTGAATGCCGGAACCGAAAACCCGCTGGGATATTTTTTGCACCGTGGTCGATAACTACGGCGACATTGGCGTGACCTGGCGCTTGGCCCGGCAACTGGTGGCTGAGCATTCGCTGACAGTGCGGTTGTGGGTCGATGACTTGCGCGCATTCGAACGCATTTGTCCGCCAATCGATATCAACGCCGCGCAACAATGGCAGCAAGGTGTGGAGGTGCGACACTGGCCAGGCGAATGGTTAGAGACGGACGCCGCTGATGTGGTGATCGCCGCGTTCGCCTGCCAACTGCCGAGTGATTACATGAGCGCCATGGCCGAGCGGGAACAACCGCCGTTGTGGATGAACCTCGACTATCTCAGCGCCGAAGACTGGGTCGTGGGTTGCCACGGCCTGCCATCGGTGAAGTATAAGTCGGTGCAGAAGATATTCTTCTTTCCGGGATTCCGTCCAGGAACGGGCGGATTGTTGCGTGAGCGAGGTTTACTCGAACGGCGTCGGCAGTTTCAGCAAGATCCCCAGGTGCAGCGAGAATTCCTGCACGGTCTTGGGATCGACCGCGTGCCTGAAGCCCAACTGATTTCGCTGTTTGCCTATGAGAACGCTGGTTTGGCCAGTTGGCTCGATGTGCTGGCAACCGATGCAAAGCCAACCCATCTGCTGGTGCCTGAAGGTCGGATACTCGGCGACGTCGCGCGATGGCTTGGGATGGAAAATCTCGACGTCGGGGTGATTCATGTTCGTCAATCGCTGACGGTGCAGGTGCTGCCGTTCGTCCGCCAGGATCAATACGATCATCTGCTCTGGTGCTGCGATTTCAATGCGGTGCGCGGGGAAGACTCGTTCGTGCGGGCGCAATGGGCGGGGCGGCCGATGCTCTGGCACATTTATCAGCAGGACGAAGACATCCATCTGGACAAGCTCGATGCCTTCCTCGCGCTCTACACAAAAGGCCTGTCACCGGCCGCTGCCGAGGCGATGAGCGGTCTCTGGCGAGCCTGGAGCGCCGGTCAGCCGATCGGCGAACACTGGCTCGCGGCCCGTCATCATTGGCCAGAACTGCAGAAAAATGCCGAATCGTGGTGTCTGGAACAAGGCTTGCAGGCTGATCTTGCCGCGGCGCTGGTACAGTTTTACCTAAATTGGATATGATACGCGGCCTAGATTTTTGTAAATCCCATCCAAATTCGGATATTCGCAATGAAAACTGGTAAAGAACTGAAACCCGGTACCGTGATCCGTCTCGAAAACGATCCTTGGCTGGTTCAGAAAGCTGAATTCACCAAGTCGGGCCGTAACAGCGCGATCATGAAGACCAAGCTGAAAAACCTGCTGACCGGTTACAAGACCGAGATCGTTTACAGCGCCGACGACAAACTGGACGACGTAATCCTCGACCGCAAAGAAGCGACCCTGTCCTTCATCAGCGGCGACACCTACACGTTCATGGACACCACTGACTACACCATGTACGAGCTGAACGCTGAAGACATCGAAGCCGTTCTGCCTTTCGTTGAAGAAGGCATGACCGATGTTTGCGAAGCGATCTTCTTCGAAGAGCGTCTGGTTTCCGTAGAGTTGCCGACCACCATCGTGCGCGTAGTTGACTACACCGAAGGTTCGGCTCGTGGCGACACTTCCGGCAAAGTCATGAAGCCAGCCAAGCTGAGCAACGGTACCGAGCTGCAAGTTGCCGACTTCATCGAAATCGGTGACAAGATCGAGATCGACACCCGCGAAGGCGGTTCCTACAAAGGCCGTGCCAAATAAGCACTGCTTTTTGCGGAAAGAAAAAACCCGACCATTGAGTCGGGTTTTTTTGTGCCTGCGATTTGTGCTGTTGCTCATCCTCTGTGGGAGCGGGCTTGCTCGCGAATACGTTGTTGCATCCAGTGAAGGGTTGACTGACAGGACGCCTTCGCGAACGAGCCCGCTCCCACAGGTTTTTTGCGTTTATCTCAAACGGTGGTGTGCAAACGTACATCAACATTGCCACGGGTGGCGTTGGAGTACGGGCAGACTTGGTGCGCCGCTTCGACCAGGCTTTGCGCGTCGGCCTGATCAAGGCCCGGCAGGCTGATGTGCAAATCGATGTCCAGACCGAAACCGCCTGGGATCTGGCCGATGCCGACGTGGGCGGTGATCGAAGCGTCGTCCGGGATTTTGCGTTTGGTCTGGCTTGCGACGAATTTCAGCGCGCCGATGAAGCAGGCCGAGTAACCGGCGGCGAACAGTTGCTCAGGGTTGGTCGCTGCGCCACCGGCACCGCCGAGTTCTTTCGGGGTTGCGAGTTTGACGTCGAGGATGTTGTCGCTGGAGATTGCGCGACCATCACGGCCACCGGTGGAAGTTGCGATTGCAGTGTAGAGAGTTTGCATGGTGTGAGCCTCGTTCAGTGTCGTTTTTTGCGCTAACTGTTTGCGCGCTAAGTAAGTGCGAGATGAATGTAGCTCGCAAATATTTTGTGCGCAAGATAATTTTTTCAAAAAATGTCGGCCCTGATGTGTGAACAGTCCACTAATCATTAAAAGTGCATGATCTGAAAGGAATTTTTGAGTTGGCGCAGAAACATTGTGGAAGCGGGATTGCTCGCGAAGGCGTGGTGTCTGTTAACGAACAGGAATTTGACACCCCGCTTTCGCACGCAAGCCCGCTCCCTCATGGGGGGAGGTAATGGATTCAGGTGAGGCTGTCGTGCAGATGGCTGCGAAGTGCCTGCAACTCAGCTTGCAGATTCTGCAGGCGCTCCAGGGTGAAACCGCTGGCGCCTAGAATGCATTGCGGAACTGTTCTGGCTTGTTCCTTCAGTGCCCGGCCCTGTGCGGTCAATTCGACAATCACCACGCGTTCGTCTTCACGGCTGCGGGTGCGGCTGAGCAAGCCTTCGCCTTCCAGGCGTTTGAGCAATGGCGTCAACGAACCCGGATCCGTCAGCAGTCGTGTGCTGATTTCTCCGACAGTCAGACCGTCCTTCTCCCACAGCACCATCATCGCCAGATACTGCGGATAGGTCAGGCCCAGCGCTTGCAGCATCGGTTTGTAGACCTTGGTCATCATCAGTGAGGTCGAGTGCAGGGCGAAGCACGCCTGATTGTCCAGCAGCAGGTCTTCGCAGGTGTCGCGTTCGGATGTCATGTCAAAGCCTTGATCGGTGATGGTCATGAATCTAGCGTCCGAATGTTTAATGCGCCAGATAATTCTCCAGTTCTAGTGGCGGCCCAGATCACGCTGGAGTGCCAGATCCCACGGCGGTACGGGGCTGAATCGGGTCTTGAGGTATTCCAGCAACAAATGACTGCGCGAATGGGTTTGCCGTTCCATGCGCAACGCGTAGATGCCCGCGGATTCCGGCGCAGGCAGGCCGTGCTCGCAGAACAGCGGCAGCAACTCGCCGCGCAACAGGTACTCGCTGGCGAGCCAGGTTGGCAGGTGCGCAATCCCCAGCCCGGCCAAGGCGCCACACACCAGTGCCTCGGCGTTGTTGGCGCTCATGCGAATGCGTGCGGGACGATGCAGTTGCATCTTCCCGTCTGCCTCGAAACGCCAGGCAAAGGGCGGGGCGAGACCTTCCCAGTCCAGACCGTCGTGTTCACTCAATTGCGCGGGATGGTCTGGCACGCTTCGGCGTTTGAGATAGTCAGGGCTGGCGCAGGCAATGCGCACTATGCTTGCCAGCGGAGTGGCCACCAGCCGTGTGTCGGCCAGTTGTCCGGCCCGCAGCACCAGATCCACTTTGCCCAGGTTCGAACCGCTCATATCGACGAAGCTGTCGATCAGGTGCAACTGCACATCCAGCCCGGGATACAGAACGAGGAAGTCAGCAATGACCGGTGCCAAGTGTCGCCGCCCGAACGCGGCCGGGGCGTCGATGCGAATCAAGCCTTCCGGCGCACTGCTCAGGGAAACGGCTTCGGCGCGGGCCAGTTGCAGTTCGGCGACGATCCGTCGCGCCCGTTCGGCAAAGGCCAGGCCTGCGGGGGTGGCGCGCACGGCGTGTGTGCTGCGGATGAACAACTGGCTGCCGACCGCGCTTTCAAGGCTGTCGATGCGTCGAGCGACTGCCGAAGGCGTCAGTGGATGAAGGCGTGAAGCGGCGGAAAAACTGCCGCTTTCCAGCACATCGAGAAACAGCCCGAGTTGATCGGTCAATTGATTGGGGTTCATGTCGGTTCAACGCTTTTGCGAAATCGGCATAGCCATTGTGCGTTGCTGTGCGTTTCCCTGCCAGCCGCGACTGCGTAGGATGAATCGCCTGACGTAAGAGGAATTTGGCTGTGATGGACTTCTTGTTGTACCTGCTGTTCGGCGCGGCCCTCGGCACACTCGGTGGCATCTTCGGCATCGGTGGCGGCCTGATTGCCATTCCTTTGCTGGGCGTGTGGTTCGGGCTCGACCAGCAGATTGCCCAAGGCACCGCGCTGGTGATGGTGGTGCCGAACGTGATGCTGGCGCTGTGGCGTTACCATCAGCGCAATCGCATCGAACTGCGGCATGCGTTGCCGCTGGCCGTCATGGGCTTCTGTTTTGCCTGGATCGGCTCGATCTGGGCGGTGGGCATCGATGCACAGACGATGCGCATCGGTTTTGTCGCCTTTCTGGTCGTGTTGTCCGTCTATAACCTGGTGCGCATACTAGGCGCGCGGCCAGCGACGACACCCCGAATGCGTTATTCCTGGCCATGGCTGGGTGTACTTGGTGCGGCGTCCGGAACCATGGGCGGGTTGTTTGGTGTCGGCGGAGCCGTGGTGGCGACGCCGGTGCTGACCAGCGTGTTCGGTGCCACTCAGGTGGTTGCTCAAGGCCTGTCGCTGGCGCTGGCGTTGCCGAGCACTGGCGTCACCCTGGTCACCTACGCGGTGCATCACGAAGTTGACTGGATGATCGGCCTGCCACTGGCCATCGGCGGTCTGGCGAGCATCAGTTGGGGTGTGAAAGTTGCCCACGCGATGCCGGAAAAAATTCTGCGTGGGCTGTTCTGCGGCTTCCTGGTGCTGTGTGCGGTGATGCTCGCGATTAAAGTTTGAAGCCGTCGACGATGTGTTCGGCCAGGCACTCGGTAATCGGGGAAGGTTTGTTCAGGTTGCGGATCAGCATGATGCTCGCCTCGGGCAGCAGCGGCAGGTTTTCGTCGGCGCCGAGAATACGCATATCCGGGGTGATCAGGCTTTCCAGTTGGGCGGTGATCGCCAGACCAGCGCTCACCACCGCCATCAGCGCCGACAGGCTGGTGCTGTTGTAGGCGATGCGGTAATCGCGGCCCATTGCGTCCAGCGCATTGCATGCCCACAAGCGACAGAAACAATCACTGTTGAACATCGCCAAAGGCAACGGCGTCTGTTCGTGGGCGCTGAAGTTTTGCGCCTCGGCCCAGACGAAGCGCTCCTTGCGCAGCAGTTGACCAATCTCGTTGCCCGGCTCGCGGGTCACGATCGACAGGTCCAGGTCGGTGCGCTGCAATAGCTGTCTGGTCGATTCGCAATGCACTTCGATCTGGATCAGCGGATAGAACTGCGCAAACCGCGACAGGATTCCCGGCAGAAAGCGCATCACGTAATCATCCGGCGTACCGATGCGCACGGTGCCGACCATGTGCGGCTCGCGCAAGGTGTTGAACACTTCGCTATGCAGTTTGAGGATGCGCCGCGCGTAACCGAGCAGAACCTGACCCTCTGCAGTCAGTCGCACCTGACGGCCATCACGCTCGAACAGTTGGCGCTGCAACACGTCTTCTTCCAGCCGCTTCATTTGCATGCTCACCGCTGATTGCGTGCGGTTGACCATCTCGCCAGCGCGGGTGAAACCGCCCTGATCGGCAATCGCGACAAAGGTGCGCAGGACATCGGTATCGATACTGGGGTAGGCCGACAATTGATGAATCTCCGTGATGAATGCCATCAGAAACATTCGTTGGATTGATCTTAGCGCCAGCGCGAGACTGGGGCCATCCACAACGGAGGGCAATACGATGAAAGGTCAAAAAGTCTATGTAAGCGATGAAAGAGTTCCTGTTCATCTCATCTCGGATCTGCTGCACAAGTTTAGTCGCTGGTACGAGCTTCACCGCGAACGCGAGTTGCTCGCCAGTCTGAGTGACGAAGCGCTGAAAGACATCGGCGTCAGTCGCGCCGACGTCGAACATGAGTCGGTGCGGCCATTCTGGGACGATCCGATGCACAAATGATCAGGGCATTACTACACAAACCACTTTCAGGTGAGGTAGGTTGCGAGCAGACAAGGAGATGCTCATGCCCGCGACACTGTCCTTTTCCCTTAAACAGGCTCGACGTCTGGCGCTGGCTGCCCAAGGGTTCAACGGGCGCCAGCCGCCGACCGTCAAGGCATCGCACCTTAACCGGCTGATCGAACGGCTGGGCCTTTTGCAGATCGACTCTGTCAATGCCGTGGTGCGCTCGCACTATCTGCCGCTGTTCTCCCGTCTCGGTTCCTATTCTTCTGACTTGCTCGACCAAGCGGCCTGGACTTCGGGACGGCGTCGCACGTTGTTCGAATATTGGGGGCATGAGGCATCGTTGCTGCCGCTGTCGATGTATCCGTTATTGGCGTGGCGGATGCAGCGCGCCAAACGTGGCGAAGGCATCTATCAGCAGTTGGCGAAGTTCGGTCGCGAGCAGCAGGACACGATTCGTCGGGTGTTGGCGTCTGTTGAAGCACAGGGTGCTTTGGGGGCCGGCAGTCTGTCGACCCGCGAAGACAAGGCTGGGCCTTGGTGGGACTGGAGCGCGGAGAAGCATGCGCTGGAATGGTTGTTCGCCGCTGGCGAAGTGACAGTGGCGGGGCGACGCGGATTTGAGCGTTTGTATGATTTGCCCGAGCGGGTATTGCCGGCGTCAATCCTGCAGCAGACCCTGCCTGATGAGGCCCAGGCGCAGCGCGAATTATTGCTGCATGCCGCTGAAGCACTGGGCGTCGGCACGGAAAAAGATCTGCGTGACTACTTTCGTTTGAATCCGGCGGATGCCCGTCCGCGTCTTGCCGAACTGGTTGAGGCCGGACAGTTGCTCACCTGTGAAGTGGCCGGTTGGCGGCCAATCGCCTATTGCCTGCCGGAGCCGAAAGTCCCGCGCAAGGTAGCGGCCAGCGCGCTGTTATCACCGTTCGATTCGTTGATCTGGGAGCGTAGTCGCACCGAGCGTCTGTTCGATTTCCGCTATCGACTGGAGATCTACACGCCTCAGGACAAACGGGTTTACGGGTACTACGTGTTGCCGTTTCTACACAACGAACGGATTGCTGCGCGGGTCGATCTGCGTTCCGAGCGGGCATCGGGGCGATTGGCGGTGCAGGCGGTACACGAGGAGGCGGCGGGGCTGGATGACGAGGGGATGCTGGCGCTGGCGGTGAACTTACGGCGGATGGCGCATTGGCTGGGGTTGGAGAGGGTGCAGCTTAATTGTCAGCGCGAGAGTGCAGGGCGGTTGCGGGTGGCATTGGCGCAAATTGATGTTGATTGATTGGGCCTTTTCGCGAGCAAGCCCACACTGGATTGGTGTTGTTCACTAAACCAGTGTGGGAGCGGGCTTGCTCGCGAATGCGACCTGTCAGACGCTAGATGCCTGACTGATTCAACGGCGAACCTGCTTCAGCGTCTCGGCAATCAAAAACGCCAGTTCCAGCGACTGATCGGCATTCATCCGCGGGTCACAGTGCGTGTGATAACGATCCGACAAGCCATCTTCAGTGATCGGCCGCGCCCCGCCAATGCACTCGGTGACATTCTGCCCGGTCATCTCGATATGAATCCCGCCGGCATAAGTGCCTTCGGCTCCGTGTACCTGGAAGAACTGTTTCACCTCGCCGAGGATCTGCGCAAAATCACGGGTCTTGTAGCCGCTGCTGGCCTTGATCGTGTTGCCGTGCATCGGGTCGCAACTCCATAGCACCTGCTTGCCTTCGCGCTGAACCGCACGGATCAGTGCTGGCAGGTGATCGCCAACCTTGTTCGCGCCCATTCGCGCGATCAGGTTCAGGCGACCCGGATCGTTGTCCGGGTTGAGCACGTCGATCAGGCGGATCAAATCGTCGGGGTCCATGCTCGGGCCGACTTTCACCCCGATCGGGTTGTTCACGCCGCGCAGGAATTCGACGTGAGCGCCGTCGAGCTGACGGGTGCGGTCGCCGATCCACAGCATGTGCGCCGAGCAATCGTAGTAATCGTTGGTCAGGCTGTCACGACGCACGAAGGCTTCTTCGTAGTTCAGCAGCAATGCTTCATGGGCGGTGAAGAAACTGGTTTCGCGCAATTGCGGCGAGCTGTCCATGCCGCAAGCGCGCATGAAGGCCAGGGTTTCATCGATGCGGCCAGCGAGGTGGCTGTACTTCTCGGCCAGCGCCGAGTTGGCGATGAAATCGAGATTCCATTTGTGCACTTGATGCAGGTCGGCAAAACCGCCCTGGGCGAAGGCGCGCAACAGGTTCAGGGTCGCGGTGGACTGGTGATAAGACTGCAGCAGGCGTTCCGGGTCCGGCACACGGCTTTTTTCGTCAAAACCGATGCCGTTGACGATGTCGCCACGGTAGGCCGGCAGGGTCACGCCGCTGATGGTTTCGTCGTTGGCTGAGCGCGGCTTGGCAAACTGGCCGGCCATGCGCCCGACCTTGACCACCGGGCAGCCCGCGGCGAAGGTCATGACGATGGCCATTTGCAGCAACACTTTAAACGTGTCGCGAATTTTCGCCGCGGAAAATTCGGCAAAGCTTTCGGCGCAGTCACCGCCCTGCAGCAGGAACGCCCGCCCCTGAGTCACTTCGGCAAACTGACGACGCAGTTCGCGTGCTTCGCCGGCAAACACCAGTGGCGGATAGCTGGCCAGCGTCTGCTCGACCTGGCGCAAGTGCGCGGCGTCGGGGTATTGGGGTTGTTGCTGGATCGGCAGGGCACGCCAGCTTTCAGGGCTCCAGGGTTGGTTCATCACGGTCTCTAAGGTTCTACGCACGGAAGGCCATGGTATCAGCAAATTAGTGCGTGACCTGTTCCTGCCCCTTCGCCGACAATCGCCTCTTTGCCACGGCGCCAAAGCGGTGCCATCGCGTCACCGCGCCCGGTGACCATCAGGAGACGAAATGACTGAGGAGCGCGTCGAGCATCTGCTCGCCGAAGTACAGGATGAGTTCGGCGTGATTCGCGTGCTGGAAGTGGCGGATTACCGCTTTCTCGAATTCGGCGATGCAATCGAGCAGAGCTGTGTGTTCACCGCTGATCCGAGCTGGCTGGAATACGACTACACCCGGGCGATGCTGATTGGCGCGTTGTGCCATGAGCGCCCGGAGAGTGCGCTGTTCCTCGGACTGGGCGCCGGTACGCTGACTCAGGCCTGCCTCAGGTTCCTGCCTCTGGAGGATGTCGAAGCGATTGAGCTGCGTCCCGATGTGCCGCGTCTGGCCGTTGAATACCTTGGGCTGGATGATGATCCGCGTCTGTACATTCGCGTTGGCGATGCGCTCGAGTTGCTGCCAACCGCCGAGCCGGCGGATCTGATTTTTGTCGACCTCTATACCGATGTCGGGCCGGGCGTCGGGCACCTTGCCTGGCGTTTCCTGGGTGACTGTCAGAAGCGTCTGAATCCGGGCGGCTGGCTGGTGATCAATCAGTGGGCCACCGATGACGGCAAGCCGCTGGGTGCGGCGTTGTTGCGAGGGCTCTATCACCGGCATTACTGGGAGTTGCCGGTGAAGGAGGGCAATGTAATTCTGATTGTCCCGGCGGATCTCGATCAGGCACTGGACATGCAGGCGCTGACGGCCCGGGCCGAAGCACTGGCGCCGCAGTTGGGGTATTCGTTGCAGTCGTTGATCAAAGCCATTCGTCCGGCGACTTGAGTCTTCAGCGCTGACCCCTTCGCGAGCCAGCCCGCTCCCACACTTGAAATGCATTCCAAATGTGTGAGCGGGCTGGCTCGCGAAGAGGGCCTGAAGAGCACCACATTTCTCAGATCCCTTTGAAGATGCCCGGGCGCCGTTCAACCAGCGACTTGATACCTTCCTTGGCATCCTCACTACTCAGCAACTTTTTCACCAGCGTCGGCAACCCCTGCGCCGCCGCCGTCTCACCTTCATAGCGCGCCTGTCGCGCCGATTGCAACGTCGCCTGTACCCCCAACGGCGCCTGTCGGGCAATCCGCTCAGCCAGTTCAATCGCCCGTGGCAGCAGATCTTCGCTGGCCATCACTTCCTGCACCAACCCCAGCCTTAATGCGTCGTGGGCATCAAACTCATCCCCGGTCAGCAACCAGCGCATCGCATTGCCCCAGCCGGCCACCTGATGAAAACGTAAAGTCGCGCCACCAAAAGGAAAGATCCCACGCTGAACTTCCATTTGCGCGAAGCGGGTATTGCTCGCACACAGGTTGATATCCGCTGCCAGCATCAACTCGATACCAATGGTCAGGCAGTAGCCCTGCGCTGCAACAATCACCGGTTTGCTCACCCGTGGCCCGACGAAAACGCCCCAGGGATCGCAACCGCCGCTCGGAACCTGCCAGCCTTGCGCAAGGGCGGCGCTGGCATTGACCAGATCCAGACCGGCGGTAAAGTGTTCGCCATGCCCGAACACCACCGCTACCCGCGCCTCGCTATCCGCCTCGAACTCGCCGTAGGCCAGGCTCAGCTCATTGAGCAGGTCGAGGTCGAACGCATTGCGCTTGGCCGCTCGGTCGAGGCCGATCAGGTGGACATGACCACGACGTTCTCGGCTGACGCGGCCGGGGCAGGGCTGGTTCATGGCTAAATCCTCAGGCAGGAAGGGCGGGGCAGCGACGGTATGCCGCACATCGGTGAATCGTTTTAGCGTCATCACCCGTAGGGCCGGGCCTTTGAAAAATAGACCTTGGCGCGATTATCCGCAAAACCCCATTACACAGCGGTGACGCACGGATTCAGGCGATAAAAAAAGCTCCCTTTTTGGGCAAAATCCGGTATAGTGCGCGCCGGCCTTTAACCGGGCCGCGTTTAGGTAGCGCAATTTCCCGAAGTCAGCTTCGGCTGCACGTCCGCATTGCGGGCTCTTCCCGGACGATTCTTTTTCTCATTCATTCGTTTTCGCAAATCCCCGCCGACAAAGCTGCCAGGGCGACTCTTGAGTCTCAACACGGCATGCGCAGCTTTGGAGCATGGGTCTTTGCGGATGCACTTAGAGGCAGACCCATGACCCAGGAAACCGGCGGATTCGCCGCTTTTAATCTTAATCCGAATATTCTTGCAGCCGTCGCAGCGACCGGCTACGAAGAGCCTTCGGCGATTCAGCAGCAATCGATCCCGATCATCATGGCCGGCCAGGACATGATTGGCCAGGCGCAAACCGGTACCGGTAAAACCGCCGCGTTCGCACTGCCTATTCTGCACCGCATCGATCCTGCCAAGCGCGAACCGCAAGCCCTGATCCTGGCGCCAACCCGAGAGTTGGCGCTGCAAGTAGCAACCGCTTTTGAAACCTACGCCAAGCAAATGCCAGGCGTCACCGTTGTCGCCGTTTACGGCGGCGCGCCGATGGGCCCGCAACTGAAAGCAATCCGTAACGGCGCACAGATCGTTGTCGCCACTCCGGGCCGTCTGTGCGACCACCTGCGTCGCGACGAGAAAGTGCTGTCGACCGTGAACCACCTGGTTCTCGACGAAGCTGACGAAATGTTGAAACTGGGCTTCATGGATGACCTGGAAGTCATCTTCAAGGCTCTGCCAGCGACCCGTCAGACCGTTTTGTTCTCGGCTACCCTGCCGCAGTCGATCCGCGCCATTGCCGAACGCCACCTGCGCGATCCGCAACACGTCAAGATCCAGACCAAGACCCAAACCGTTACCGCGATCGAACAGGCTCACCTGTTGGTTCACGCTGACCAGAAGACTTCGGCCGTTCTCAGCTTGCTGGAAGTGGAAGATTTCGACGCTCTGATCATGTTCGTGCGCACCAAGCAAGCGACCCTGGATCTGGCCAGTGCCCTCGACGCCAAAGGCTACAAAGCCGCTGCGCTGAACGGTGACATCGCCCAGAACCAGCGTGAGCGCGTTATCGACTCGCTCAAGGATGGCCGTCTGGACATCGTTGTTGCGACCGACGTTGCTGCTCGTGGTCTGGACGTTCCGCGCATCACTCACGTTTTCAACGTGGACATGCCGTACGATCCAGAGTCCTACGTTCACCGTATCGGCCGTACGGGTCGTGCCGGTCGCGAAGGTCGCGCACTGCTGCTGGTGACTCCGCGTGAGCGTCGCATGCTGCAAGTGATCGAGCGTGTAACCGGTCAGAAAGTGGCTGAAGTACGTCTGCCGGACGCTCAGGCTGTTCTCGATGCGCGCATCAAGAAGCTGACCAACAGCCTCTCGCCGCTGGTGGCTGATGCCGAGTCGACTCACGGTGAACTGCTGGATCGTCTGACTGCCGATATCGGCTGCACGCCGCGTGCTCTGGCTGCTGCTCTGCTGCGCAAGGCCACCAATGGCCAAGCGCTGAACCTGGCTGCAATCGAGAAGGAGCGTCCACTGGTGCCGAACAATGCACCGCGTGGCGACCGTCCTGAGCGCACCGGTGATCGTCCAGATCGTGGTGACCGCGAGCGTCGCGCGCCAATGCCTTTGGGCGAAGGCCGTGCTCGTTGCCGTACCGCGCTGGGTGCGCGTGACGGTATCGCTGCGAAGAACCTGCTGGGCGCTATCCTCAATGAAGGTGGTCTGGCCCGTGAAGCGATCGGTCGCATCCAGGTGCGTGACAGCTTCAGCCTCGTCGAGCTGCCGGAAGATGGTCTGGACAAACTCCTGACCAAACTGAAGGACACTCGCGTTGCCGGTAAGCAGCTGAAACTGCGTCGCTACCGCGAAGATTGATCCGCTCCTGGCTGATTGATCGAACATAAAAAATCCCCGACTGGTTCGGGGATTTTTTTTGCCTGTTTTCTGGATTCACATCAATCCATGTGGGAGCGAGCGTTCTCGCGAAAGCGTCAGCCGAAACGATATATATCCATCCCCAACGCCCCCATCGTGAACCCCTTGTGCGCCACACTGAACTCGCCTCCGGCACCTCGCGCAAAATACAGCGGCAGCAAATGCTCATCACTCGGATGGCTTCGCACCGCATTGGGCGCCTGCTGACGGTAGTCGTGCAGCGCAGCCTCATCGTTGGCTGCAAGTCTGTCGATCATCCAGTCACGGAAGGCCTTGGCCCATGGCTCGACACTTTCCGCACCGGCATGCCAGTCCAGCTCACGCAGGTTGTGAGTGATGCTGCCAGAGCCGATCAGCAGAATCCCTCGTTCGCGCAGGCTTGCCAGCGCACGGCCGACGCGTGTTTGCAGTGCCGGACCGCCGCGACTCGGTAACGAAACTTGCACCACTGGAATATTTGCCTCGGGATACATCAGGGACAGCGGCACCCAGACGCCGTGATCGAACGGGCGCTGTGGATCGAGGCGCGCGGGTAGGCCTTTAATGGTCAGCAGATCGGCGACCTCGGCAGCCAGTTGCGGATTGCCCAGCGCCGGGTACTGCACTTCAAACAGGGCGCGCGGGAAACCGCCGAAGTCATGCAATGTCTCGGGTTGCGGATGGCTGCTGACCAGCAATTCGTGACTCTCCCAGTGTGCGGAGACAATCACGATGGCTTCGGGCCTGGGCAATTCGGCGGCCAGTCGTGCGAGGGCTGGGCCGCTGGCGCCGGGCTCCAGCGCGAGCATGGGCGATCCATGGGAGATAAACAGGCTGGGAAGCATGGACGGGTTCCTGAGCGGTAAGATGGGCCATCTTCAGTCAGTTCATTGATCTAAATCTAATATAAGTTTTAACGCTTTTTGATCGATTTTTTAGGAGCGACACATGCAGCCTGAGTTTTGGCACAAGAAGTGGGCATCTGACCAGATCGGCTTTCATCAGCCTGAGGTGAACCCCCATTTGCAGCGGCACTGGCCGGATCTGTCGATCCCTGTATCGGCCCGCGTACTGGTGCCACTGTGTGGGAAAAGTCTGGATTTGCTGTGGCTGGCCGGGCGTGGCCACAAGGTTTTAGGGGTTGAGCTGTCGGAAAAAGCTGTCGAGGATTTTTTCAGCGAGCAGCGGGTGTCCCCGCAAATCAGCGAGAGGGGCATATTCAAGGTATATCGCGCTGGATCTATCGAGCTTTGGTGTGGTGATTTCTTTGCACTGAAAGCGGACGATGTCGCCGATTGCGCAGCGCTGTACGACCGGGCAGCGATGATCGCGCTCCCGTCACCGATGCGTGAGCAGTATGCGGCGCACCTTCAGCAGATCTTGCCGCAGGGCTTGCAAGGATTGTTGATTACGCTGGATTACGATCAGTCACAGATGTCCGGGCCGCCGTTCGCGGTGTTGGACGATGAGGTGCAGCGGTTGCTGGGCGGCGGTTGGCAGGTGCAAGTGCTCGAACAGCAGGATGTGCTGGGGGAGAGCTGGAAGTTCTTGCAGGCGGGCGTGACGCGGTTGGAGGAGAGGGTTTACCGTATTTCCGGTCATTAGTTGTTTTTCGGCAGTACTGACGTTATCGCTGACTTGCCAGCGATGACGTCAGCCAGAGCAGCCCATGACTCGAAGCAATAAAAAAGACCCGCATCACTGCGGGCCTTCTTTTTTTACGTGAGCTGGATCAACCGCGACGACGCAAAGCGTCGATACGCTCTTCCAGAGGCGGGTGACTCATGAACATGCGGGCGAAGCCCTGCTTGATACCACCGTTGATGCCAAACGCACTCAGGGTGTCCGGCATGTGTACCGGCAGGCCCTGTTCGGCACGCAGGCGTTGCAGTGCACCGATCATCGCGCTGGTACCGGCCAGACGTGCACCGGCTTCGTCGGCGCGGAATTCGCGTTTGCGCGAGAACCACATGACGATCGCACTGGCCAGGATGCCCAGTACCAGTTCGGCGAAGATGGTGGCCACGTAGTAGGCAATGCCCCGGCCTTCTTCGTTCTTGAAAAAGAACTTGTCGACGAAGTTGCCGATGATCCGCGCGAAGAACATCACGAAAGTGTTTACCACGCCCTGGATCAGCGCCAGGGTCACCATGTCGCCATTGGCAACGTGGCCGATTTCGTGAGCCAGCACGGCTTTCACTTCATCGGGCGAAAAACGCTCGAGCAGGCCCTGACTGACGGCGACCAGTGCGTCGTTCTTGTTCCAGCCAGTGGCGAACGCGTTTGCTTCGTAAGCGGGGAAAATACCGACTTCGGGCATCTTGATCCCGGCTTCGCGGGACAATTGCTCGACGGTTTGCAGCAGCCATTGCTCATGCCGTGTGCGTGGCTGGCTGATGATCTGGGTGCCGGTGCTCATCTTCGCCATCCACTTGGAGATGAACAGCGAGAACAGAGAGCCGGCGAAACCAAAGACTGCACAGAAAACCAGCAGCTGACTGAGGTCGAGATCAACCCCGTTGGCCGCCATGAACCCGTTGAAGCCAAAAAGGCTCAGGGTGATGCTGGCTATCAGCACGACCGCCAGGTTAGTGGCCAAAAACAGCAGGATGCGCATCATGGTTGTAGAAATCTCCTCAAGCTAAAGATGTAGCGTAGTGCGGGGTATATAAGGTGCTGCACCGGGCTATTCAACCGGGTGACTATTTCAAACTGTGTCCTACAGCGATTTCTTCGGCGCACGCCCCGTTTCCCACAACAGACACTGATACGGACGACACGCAGCCGCGACCCGTCGCCATGGCGTCAGGCGTATATGGCGGGTACGAATCGCAAGTGTAGAGGGCGTGTGGAGGAGGGGAGCGCAGAAGTGTTGCTGAATCAGACAGTGCGCAACGTTCGGGCCGTTGCGCACTGCTGGCCATTTACTGGCGGTAGGACTTGAGGAAGTTGCCGATGCGGCCGATGGCCATTTCGAGTTCGTCGACTCGTGGCAGGGTGACGACACGGAAGTGATCCGGCCACGGCCAGTTGAATGCCGTGCCCTGCACCACCAGCAACTTCTCGGAGAGCAACAGGTCAAGGACGAATTTTTCGTCGTTGTGGATCGGGCAGACCTTCGGGTCGATCCGTGGGAACGCGTAAAGCGCACCCATCGGTTTGACGCAGCTCACACCCGGGATATCGTTGAGCAGTTCCCAGGTACGGTTGCGCTGTTCCAGCAGGCGACCTTGCGGCAGTACCAGATCATTGATGCTCTGATAGCCGCCCAATGCGGTCTGGATCGCATGTTGGCTCGGCACGTTCGCACACAGACGCATGTTGGCCAGCATGTCGATGCCTTCGATGTAACTCTGGGCGTTGTGTTTCGGTCCGGAAATCGCGATCCAGCCAGAACGGAAGCCGGCCACGCGATAGGACTTCGACAGGCCGTTGAAGGTCAGGCACAGTAGATCCGGGGCCAGGGACGCGGTGCAGATGTGCACGGCGTCGTCGTACAGAATCTTGTCGTAGATTTCGTCGGAGAACACCACCAGGTTGTGCTGACGGGCCAGTTCCAGCATGCCCAGCAACACTTCCTTCGAATACACCGCGCCGGTCGGGTTGTTCGGGTTGATGATCACCATGGCCTTGGTGTTCGGGGTTATTTTGGCCTTGATGTCGGCCAGGTCCGGGAACCAGTCGGCACCTTCGTCGCACAGGTAGTGCACCGCGTTGCCGCCGGCCAGGCTCACGGCAGCGGTCCACAGCGGATAGTCTGGCGCCGGCACCAGCACTTCGTCGCCGTTGTTGAGCAGCGCCTGCAGCGACATCACGATCAACTCGGAAACGCCGTTACCCAGGTAGATGTCTTCAATGCCGACACCTTCGACCTGTTTCTGCTGGTAGTACTGCATCACGGCCTTGCGCGCACTGAACAGACCTTTGGAATCGCTGTAGCCTTGCGCGGTTGGCAGATTGCGGATCACATCCTGAAGGATTTCGTCCGGCGCTTCGAAACCGAACGGCGCCGGGTTGCCGATGTTCAGCTTGAGGATGCGCTGGCCTTCCTCTTCCAGTCGTTTGGCGTGCTTGAGCACCGGGCCGCGAATGTCGTAGCAGACGTTGGCGAGCTTGTTCGATTTGCTGAACTGCATGGCGATGTGATCCCGAAAATGAACGATCCAGACGGCGGATGGACAACCGTGCTGGGATTCCTGCGTCTTCGTACAGGCGAATGTCTTGAGGCATGGTGCCCAGAATCCGTTTGAATGCGCCCGGTCTGGCTGCCAGACTGGCGTGTGACGAGGCGCAATCATACGTGCCGCCCGATCCGTGGAAAAGGTACAGATCGGGCTTTTTCAGCCGCTGAGGTGTGATGATGGAAAAGTTGGAAAAAACCCTGGAAGAATGGAAAGCCATGCTTGATCCGCAGCAGTACGAGGTTTGCCGCCTCAGTGCGACCGAGCGACCGTTCTCCGGCAAGTACAACGCCACCAAAACTGATGGTGTTTACCACTGCGTCTGCTGTAACGAGCCATTGTTCGACTCCACGACCAAATTTGATTCCGGTTGCGGCTGGCCGAGCTTCTACGCGCCAATCGGCGAAGGTGCCATGACCGAAATCCGCGATATCAGCCACGGCATGATTCGTACCGAAGTGAAATGCGCGTGCTGTGATGCGCATTTGGGGCACGTCTTTCCGGACGGTCCGCCCCCGACTGGTTTGCGCTATTGCATCAATTCGGTGTGCTTGAATCTGGAGCCCCGGGAGTAGGTGTTTGGGCGGCCCAAGGGTCGCTCTTCGAATAATTAAATTGTATGCAATTAAATTGTTCGCTATTTTTGCGGCTTCTTCCTGATTTCAGAGCGCGCCCCATGAGCGACAACCTGCTGAATATCCCTTGCACCACCATCAAGGGCGAACAAAAGACCCTGGCCGATTTCGCCGGTAAAGCGGTGTTGGTGGTCAACACTGCCAGCAAGTGCGGCTTCACCCCACAGTACAAGGGGCTGGAGGAACTGTGGCAGGCCTACAAGGACCAAGGCCTGGTAGTTCTGGGCTTTCCATGCAATCAATTCGGCAAGCAGGAGCCGGGCAATGAGGGCGCGATCAGTGAGTTCTGCGAACTGAATTTCGGTGTCAGCTTCCCGCTGTTCAAAAAGATCGAAGTCAACGGCGCAGGCGCCCACCCACTGTTTGTGCAATTGAAGAAGCGCGCTCCGGGTGTACTCGGTTCTCAGGGCATCAAGTGGAACTTCACCAAGTTCCTGATTGGTAAAGATGGCCAGTTGGTCAAGCGCTTTGCGCCGGCCACCAAGCCGCAGGATCTGAGCCGCGAGATCGAAGCCTTGCTCAAATGAACAGCCTGTCCGTCGATTCGCTGAACCTCGACAGTCAGTTGTGCTTCAAGCTGTATGCGGCTTCTCGTGCGGTGATCCGCGCCTACAAGCCGATGCTCGATCAGCTTGGCCTGACCTACCCGCAATACCTGGCGATGCTGGTGTTGTGGGAATGGCAGGACAGCGCGCCAGAGCAACCAACGGTCAAGGCACTTGGCGAGCGACTGGCGCTGGATTCCGGCACCTTGACCCCATTGCTCAAGCGGCTGGAGCAATTTCAACTGGTACAGCGCCAGCGCTCTGTGCTCGATGAGCGTGAGGTGCATCTGAGCCTGACGGCGGCGGGGCAGGCGCTACGCGAGGAGGTCGGGCCACTGAAGGCCCGTCTGCTGTGCGACAGCGGTGTGGATCTGGACCGATTGAATGGCTTGCGCGACGGACTCGATCACTTGCTGGGCCAGATCAAAGCGCTGGCGTAGTCGTGATCCATTGGTCCAGCAATGCCGCCAGCTCTTCGCGGCGAAACGGCTTGGCCAGGTAGTCACTCATGCCCGCCGCCCGACAGCGTTCACGCTCCTCGGACATAGCGTTGGCGGTCAACGCGACAATCGGCAGGTTTGGCCAGCGTCCGCTCTGGCGAATCTGTCGGCTCGCTTCATAACCGTCCATCACGGGCATGTTGCAGTCCATCAGCACCAGATCGAATTCCTGATACTCCAACTGATCCAGCGCTTCGGCGCCATGGGCAGCCACCACGACATCACAGCCAAGTTTGCCGAGCATGCCTTTGGCCACCAGTTGATTGACCGGGTTGTCCTCGACCAGTAGCACACGCCCACGTCTGACGGGGGGCGAAGTTTCGAGTTGTGCATCGTTGATGGTGGCGACCTCCGGGTTCAAGGTGCGCCGCAGATTCTGATAGAGCGCGTTACGCGCCAGTGGTCGGGCCTGTTGTTGCAGCGGGGCGAGGGCTGCCGCTTCTTCGCTGGGCAGGAAACTGCCGTAGGCGGTCACCAGCAGGATCGGAGCGGTGAGTGTCGGACGCAGCCCGAACAGGCACTCGGGGCAGTCAGTGATCAGTACATCGGGCGACAGCCCCAGCAGCGAGTCGTCCATAGTGCGTTGTTCGTACGCAAGGCCCCAGACCGGCAGCAGATTTTTCAACAACTCTGCCAAGCCGCTGCTGGCGGCGGTAATGGCGAGGACTTTGCCATGCAGAAGCGCCGGAGCCAGTGCTCGGGTATGGCAGGGCAGCGGTAGCTCGGCGCAGAACTGGCTGCCGAAACCGGTCTCGGAAGTGATACTCAGGCGTCCCTGCATGGCTTCGCAGAGGTTGTAAGTCAGCGCCAATCCCAGTCCGGTGCCGCCGTACTGGCGGGTAATGCCGGCACCCGCCTGAGTGAACGGCTGGAAGATCTTCACCTGTGCTTCCTGTGCGATACCGATACCGGTGTCGCAGACTTCGATACGCACGCCATCCTTGTAGGTCGACAATCGCACATCCACCCGCCCGAAGCGGGTAAATTTCAGGGCGTTGGACAGCAGGTTGCTGACGATCTGCCGGACCCGGGTCGGATCGCCCAGCACCAGTGCGGGGAAGTGCGGATCAATCAGGCAGGTCAGCTCGACGCTCGGCGCCGCGTTCTGCGACAGCAGGTTGGCGGTGTCCTCGATCAATGAGCCGAGGTCGAACGGGATGTGCTCGAGCTCCAGTTGTCCTGCATCGAATTTAGACAGGTCGAGAACATCGTTGAGCAACTCCACCAGCACTTTGCCCGAGTCGTGGGCGATCGATAGCTGTTGTTGTTGCTCGGCATTCAGCGGTCCGTCGAGTGAAAGCGCGATCATCCCCAGCAGACCGTTGAGTGGCGTGCGGATCTCATGGCTCATGTTGGCCAGGAACGCCGACCGTGCTTCGGCCATCTCCAGCGCCGTGCTGCGGGCGACTTCGAGCTCCTGATTGGACTGGCTGAGCCGGGTATTGATCGCTTTGAGTTCGGCGGTCCGCGTCGAGACGATGTCTTCCAGTTGGCCGAGGTATTCGGTCAGACGGTTTTCGGCGTTGCGCCGCTGCTGGATCTCGGTGGCGATGTTCTCGAATTGCTGATTGGCGACTTTGACCAGTACGCCGATTTCATCGTTGGCATGCCCGGCCGGGCATTCCAGCGTGGCCGCTTCGGCGCTGCGAGGGTCACGTCCGCTGAGCTCGCGAATGACGCGAACCAGCGGTTTGGTCAGCATCACGTAAAACAGCGCCAGCAGAATGCCGGTCAGGATCAGGCTGCGCGCGAATCCATTGAGCAGTGTGACCTCGGCCCGGCGCAGGAAGCGGCTGCCGTACGTGTAGGTGTCGACTTCAAGACTCAGGATCCCCAGCGATTCGTTGGGCAGGTGATCCAGATACAGGCGATCTTCGAATTGACGCTTGGCGCCGAAGAGGAAATCGCTGATCACCCGATAGCCGTTTTGCAGCTCCGGGCGTTTGACACTGGCCAGCTCCGTATTGTTGTTGTCGATCAGTTGCGCAGAAATGATTGCCGGTGAGCGCAGCAGGCCCAAGGCGAGTTCCTGGGCCAGTTCGGCATCGATGTTGTAGGCAATGCGTGATGCCGGGTTATGGCTGATCTCCAGCAAAGACAGGATTTCACGGTTGATGGCGGCGTCTTCACTGGCATAATCGATGCCGATTTGCAGTAGGCTGAGCAGCGTGCCGAGAATGAACCCGACCAGCACAGTAAGCCGGGCTTGTTTGTATGACAGCCGGTGAGTGAATTTGATATCCATGGGGTGTTGAACCACTTCCGTTTCCCTTCGCTGCTCAAGCATAGTCGATCATGTACGGATACCGAGGTTCCCGAATCGCCTTGTAACAAGGCTCGGCGCGGGAGTTTTGATCTGAGTGTCGTCGCTGGATCGCCATCATCACTGTGAAAGGGCCCGAGGAGAAGACGTGGATTCCCGATTGAATGCTTTTCTTGAACGTGCCGAGTCTGTTCTGGCGCGGATCGAACCGTTGTTGCCGGTGCCTCGTCCTGTCATCGACTGGGGGACTTGCCTGGCTGCGCGCTGGCAGCGTGACGGACGCAGCGGTTTTCTGCTGCCGCTGGAGGTCAGCCTCGACATGCGGCTGTCCGACCTGATCGGTGTTGACCGTCAGCTTGAGCAACTGGGGCGCAACACCCGGCAATTCCTCGACGGCATGCCGGCCAACCACGCTTTGCTCTGGGGCTCGCGCGGCACCGGCAAATCCTCGCTGGTCCGGGCGTTGCTCGCCGAGCACGCCAAGGCCGGCCTGCGCCTGATCGAGATCGAGCGCGACCATCTGGCCGACTTGCCGCGCGTGGTCGAGCAGATTGCCAAACTGCCGCAACGTTTTGTGCTGTTCTGCGATGACTTGTCGTTCGAATCCGGTGAAGGTGATTACCGCATTCTCAAAAGCGTGCTTGACGGCTCGCTGGAGCAGGCGCCGGACAACGTCTTGCTGTACGCCACGTCCAATCGCCGTCACCTGGTGCCGGAGAAGGAAAGCGACAACGAAAACTGGACACGCGTCGACGGCGAACTGCACCCCAGTGAGGCGGTGGAGGACAAGATCGCGCTGTCGGATCGTTTCGGTCTGTGGCTGTCGTTTTATCCGTTTACCCAAGAACACTTCCTGAATGTTGTCGAACACTGGATCGGCCAGTTGGCCGCCAAGGCTGGCCTGAGCTGGCAGCGCGACGAAGCACTGGACATCCTTGCCGTGCGTTGGGCCACCGGCCGCGGCAATCGCAACGGACGTTGCGCGTACCAATTCGCCCGTTATTGGGTGGGACTGAAATTGTTGGAGCACAAGGCATGATTGATTTGCAACAAAGCGGCCAGGGCCTCGAAGGCTATGGCATGTTGGCCGCGCAACTGGAGTCGCTGCTGGCCGATGAGCGCGATTTTATCGCCAACGCTGCGCAGTTTTCCGCGTTCCTGTTCAACCAGCTCGAGGATCTGAACTGGGCGGGTTTCTACCTCAATCGCCACGAAGAGCTGGTGCTCGGCCCGTTTCAGGGCCAGATCGCATGCGTGCGTATTGCGTTCGGGCGCGGTGTCTGCGGTGCAGCGGCGGCAACCTTGCAGACCCAGCGGGTTGAAGACGTTCACGCGTTTCCCGGTCATATCGCCTGCGACAGCGCCTCGAACAGTGAACTGGTCGTGCCGCTGGTCAAGGAGGGGCGCCTGATCGGTGTTCTTGACCTCGACAGCCCGAAGCTTGCGCGATTTGGCGCCACCGATCAGACGGGTATCGAGCAACTGGCGGCGATCTTCCTGCGCCTGACCGACTGCTGATCACGCGCCAAGGCCGGCCTTTTGCAACAGGCTGGCCGTATCCACTGAATCAATCTGGTGGGGGTCGAGAAAACGTTCGGCGTACTGCATGTACACGCCGTCGTTGATGAACAATCCAAACAACTGCGCATCGATGTGCGCCTCGCGGCACATGGTAGCCATGATCCCCAGAGCCTCGCTCAAGGACTTGGCTTTCTTGTAGGGACGATCGGCCGCAGTGAGTGCCTCGAAAATATCGGCGATCGCCATCATTCTTGCTGGCAGGCTCATCTCTTCGCGCTTAAGGCGTTTCGGGTAACCGGTGCCGTCCATTTTTTCATGATGGCCACCCGCGATTTCGGCAATGCTGTCGAGGTGGCCGGGGAAGGGCAGGTGACTGAGCATCATGATCGTCTGCACCATGTGGTGATTGATGATGTAGCGCTCTTCGCGGGTCAGGGTTCCGCGCACGATGCTCAGGTTGTACAGCTCGCCGCGATTGTATTTGTAGCGCGGTACATCCAGCTTGAAGCCCCACGGATTGTCGTCCGCAATCAACTCGTTTGCGTCGCGTTCAAGTAAATGTTCGGGTTTGTCCGCCAGCAACTTTTCGTGTGCTGGCAAACTCTGCACTGGTGTTTTCGCCTGACGCTTGTTTTCTTCCCATGACACGCCTAAACGGTCATCCAGCGTCCGCACCCATGTGCGTTGGGACAGATCATGCAGGCGCTGCAGATCCGCTTCGGCCATCGCTTCACTGCCCAGGTTGCAGCGGGCCACAAAGGCAAAGTCTTCGTCCAGTGCGTACAGGGTTGCATCGCGTCGTTCGGCCAGTGAGGTTTCGTCTCCACCCAGGGCCAGGGCCTGCCAGTAAATGATCCAGGCATCGCGCTTGAGCACTTCGAAACGGGTGCGGATTTCGTGGATGCGGTCGTTGAGGGTTTCCAGTTTGGTGGCCTTGTCGACCACGTATTCCGGCGTCGTGACCTTGCCGCAGTCGTGCAGCCACGCGGCAATGTGCAAGGCTTCCCATTCATCCTCGGTGGGTTGATAGGCCTTGAAGGCGGGCGCCTGGCTCGCCGCAGCGGCCTGGGCGAGCATCAGGGTCAGCTCTGGCACTCGTTGACAATGCCCGCCGGTATAGGGGCTCTTGGCGTCAATGGCCCCGGCGAGTAACTGAATGAATGCATCGAGCAGTTGTTTCTGTCTGGCTTGCAGGCGTTGGCTCTCGATACTCACAGCCGCTGCACCGGAGACTGCCTGCAGGAAGGCAATGCGGTCGGGCCGCAGTTTTTCGAGGTCGGCCGGGGTGCCGCTGTCGTTGATCAGCAGGATCAGCAGCCCGATGGTTTCGTTATGGCGGTTGTGCAGGCGGATGCCGATCAGATGGATGCGCGGCGAGGCCATTGCCAGCAAGACTTTCTGCAGATCCCCGGCCTGATCGACACCCATGTTGCTCACCACATTGTCGGTGCTGACCAATTGTTCAAACCATGCAGGGCCTTGGCTCTCGTGCAGGTCGTGCCCCTGAATATCGAACGCCTCCAACGCTTGAGGTGTGCCATTGATCACCAGCCCGTAAGGCTCCATGCGGCTGTCATCGTTTTCACGCAGATAGATCAGCCCTGCCTGAGCCTGGGCGATCTGCACCGTTTCGAACAGTACCCGTTGCAGCAGCGGTGCGAACCGGGTTTCGGCCCCCAGGGTGTCGGTTATCCGGAAGAAACTTGCCAGGGTATCTTTCATTCGGGCCATCGACACGCTCAATTGGTCGACTTCAAGTACCGGAGAGCGCCGGGCCAGTGGAAAGTTGAAATCGAAACTGCGGATCGCGTCCGCTTCCTTTACCAGCGCATGCAGCGGTTTGACCAGAATACGCGAGATCACCCAACCCAATGGCAGGCACAACAACAAGGTGCCCAGGGTGATCAACGCACCTTGCCAGCGCATGCGATAGGCATCGACCAACAGTTCGTCTTCCGGCACGAGCAACGCCAATTGCAAACCTTTCGGGCCGCCTTCCTGAATGCTGCTGCGCGCGACGATCCATTGCCGGCCGTTCGCTTCCAGTCGATTGCCCGTGTGTGCACCAGACAGCAGCGCATGGAGGCTGGGGCTCAAGTCGGCCGCCCTGGCCAGATGCGCGGTGCGGTCATCGACGATCAGGCGGCTGCTATCGGGATAAGCCACGGCATTGCCGTTGGCATCGAACAGGACAATTTCGGTGGAAGGCGTGACGACATGCTTGCTCAAGGTGGCAGACAGGGCGGCCAATGTCAGGTCGGCGCCAATCACCGCATTCTCGCCACTGCGTCGGGCCAGCGTGGTGCCGACATTGTGGGTGGAGAAAAACACATAGGGTTGGGTGGTGATCTGCTCGGTTTGCTGGCGGGCGTCGACGAACCAGGCGCGGCTGCGCGGATCGTAGGCGTCTTCGGTATTGTCCTGGCGGCTGATTGGCGTCAGGGCGAGGTCGAAGAACAGCGATTGCGAATGCATCTTGCCCTGCGGGTCATGCTCGATGCTCCAGACCTGATACGCCGCCGCTTCCGGTGCCTTGAGCAATGTCTTCAAGGCAGCGGTGCGTAGCGGGCGGACCATGAAAAAATCGCCATTGGCATAACCCAGATAGAGCGAGGCCAGGTTCGGGTTGTCCGTGAGCGACTGGCTGAACGGTCTGAGCAGCGGCAAGCGTTGATCAAGACGCATGGCCTGTGTGGCGGGATTGTCCGCCAGCAGGCTCAACAGGTGCCGGATTGGCTGATAGGTCGCGGACATGTCCAGGCGCACGTCCTGCTCGATCCTGTTGAACAGTTTTTCACTGCTCGACAGGATGATCTGTGTCGTCTGGCGATAATTGAACAGTCCCAGCACCACGCCCGTGAGCAACAGCAGAAACGTGAACATGACACTGATGTGCACGTGCAGCGGGAACCGGCGTTGTTGCGGGCGCAGTGGGCTGGGCATTTCCGGTTCTCCTTGATGGTTAACTCACTGCTCAGCGCCAAGCATAGTTAAGGCACGCTCATTGTGCCTTGATCGGACAATGCTAATTGTTGTTGCAAGGCTTGCTCCAGTTCGAGTATTGCCCGGTTGCTCGCCTCGCAACGGCGGGCGATCTCGTCCGTTGCCAATGCCTGTGCGCAGGCCTGTTCAAGGGCATCGCAGCATTCGATTACGCGTGTTGCCTGAGCGATGCGCGCGGCGCCTTTGATCTTGTGAGCGACCACGGCCAAGGCTCCGGGATTGTCTTGCGGCGACAACGCGAGCAGTTCCTGTCGGTCGAGACGGCTGCTTTTGAGCAGTTCAACCAGCAGCCGCCGAGCCTGTGCAGGATTGCCGCCGGTCAACATGTTCAGACTTTGCAGGTTGAATGCTGGCGAGGGTGAAACCGGGACGATGCCATCGAGCCACTGGCTGAGCAGACTCAGGCTCAGGGGTTTGAACAGGCAATCGTTCATGCCGGCCTGTTTGCAACGTTGTATTTCCTCGGGTTGTGCATTGGCGGTGAAACCCAGCACGGTGCAGGGTGGGCAGCGGCTCTGCAGCTCTTGCTGGCGAATGGCGCGAGTCAGTTCATAGCCATTCATCAAGGGCATGTTGCAGTCGACAATCACCAGATCGAACCGGCCATCCTTCCACACTTCAAGTCCGCAGCGACCGTTCTCGGCGATGCTGAAGTGATGACCGAGGAACTCCAGTTGCTGACACATCAACAAGCGGTTGGCAGGGTGATCGTCCACCACAAGTACGCGCAGGGGCGCCAGCGAAGTTTTGACAGGGGGTTCACTTCGGGCCGAACTCACCAGGGCCGGCAAGGTTTCCAGCGGCAAGGAAATGCATACCTGGGTGCCGATCCCGGGCTGGCTGCTCAATTGCAGTTGTCCGCCCATCATTTCGCACAGATTGCGACTGATGACCAGGCCCAGACCCGCGCCGCTTCTGGCCTGCTGATGGCTGTTCTGCGCCTGGGCAAAGGGTGCGAACAAACGCTGCTGATCCTCGGCACTGATACCGACGCCGCTGTCCTGTACGGTCAGTTGCATCAGCGCACGAGCCGGCACCTCCGTGCTCATGAGGTCAAGAGTGATCCTGATATGTCCGCGCTCGGTGAACTTGATGGCGTTGCTGATCAGGTTGGACAGCACTTGCTTGAAGCGCAGTGGGTCCAGCTGCACGTCGACCGCCAGATCCGGCGGATTGAAGATGATTTGCAGGGCGAGATTTTTCTGCCGGGCGAGGCCGTCGAAAATTCTGGCGACAGACGCCACCGTGTCGACCAGATTGACCCGTTCCGGACAAAGGCTCAGGCGTCCGGATTCGATCCGTGCGATGTCGAGAATGTCGCCGATCAAGCCCAACAGATCCTTGGCTGAATGGTAGGCAGTGTCGATCGATGAACGGTCCGGATGCTGTTGATCCATGCGTTTGAGCGTCAGCTCGAGCATACCGATCACAGCATTCATCGGTGTGCGGATCTCGTGACTCATGGTGGCAAGAAAAGTGCTCTTGGCACGGTTCGCCTCATCTGCCTGCTCTTTGGCGGTGCGCAACTCGTCGAACAGTTGGCGACGCTCGCTGATGTCGATCCAGCCACCGATGATGCCTTTCACTTCGCCGCTGGAGTCGCGATACGGGATGATCCAGTGATAGATCGTCAGCCGGCGGTTACCGATGTGCAGGGGACGATCCAGTAACTGGGGAATGCCTTCGTTCACTACACGCTGATAATCGGCTTGAAACGCCTGCGCTTCGAAGGCGTTGCTCAGAGTGCCTTGCATGACGCTTTTGCCGATAACATCCTCGCGTCTGGCATTGAATACTTCGAGGTAGCTGTCGTTGCAGCTTTGCAACAGACCTTTGCGGTCGCGAACGTAGATCGGGTGTGGTGTGCCGTTGACCAGTGAGCTCATGAACTCGAACTGGTCGCTCAAGGCTCGCTCGGCTGCCTGGCGCTGTTTGATCTGGTGTCGCATGTAGGCGTTCCAGGCCAGCAGGAGCAGCAGGACCAGGCAGGCTCCTGTGATCACTTGATAGAACAGGCGCTGATAGTTGCGCCAGATGTTCTGCGAGGCGCTGGAGTAACCGCGCCACCGGCCGTTGATCACGCCGAGTTCTTCGGGGGCAATGCTCAGCAACGCTTTGTTGATGATCGAACCCAGTTCCTTGTTGTCACGGGCAGTTGCCAGGGAGAACGCTGCCTGACCGGTGCCGATGGTGGTGGTGATTTGCAACGCGCGCTCGAAGATCCGCGAAGAAATGAAGTAGTTGGCGATCACCAATGAATTCACCGCGCCGTCAACGTGACCTTCGGCCAGTAGCGAGACGGCGCTGAATGTATCTTCTGTTTCGATCAACTGGATACGTGGGAACTCGCGTCGCAAATACTCGACCATCGGATTGCCTTGGGCAATCGCCAGTCGCTTGTCTTTGAGCTGACCCAGATTGGTCGGGCTGTCAGCGCTTTTGCGAGTCAGCAAGACGTAAGAGTTTTCCAGATAGGGCCGACTGAAGTTCAGGGTTTTTTCCCTCTCGGCAGTTGGCAGCAGTGCAGCTATGAGATCGGCCTTATGGCTGTCGATCTGTTTGATCATCTGTGCGTCGTTACGGCTGCGATGGATCTCGAAGCGCAAGCCGGTGCGCAGGCGGATCAGTTCGAGAAGGTCTGCGCTGATTCCTCGAAAATTGCCGTCGCCGTCGAAGAAGGTCAGCGGCGCGTATGCTTCATTCACCACCACACTCACCACGGGATGCTGTTTGAGCCATGTTTCTTCGCGTCTGGTCAATTGCAGCTTCTGATCGGTGAGGAGCAGGTCGCTGCCGGCGCTCCAGCGTTTGGCGATGTTGTCCCGTTCGCTGCGTGGAACCGCTTTGAGCACGGCGTCGATGATGCCCAGCAATTGCGGATTGTTACGCCGTACGGCGAAGCTGAATCCGAGGGCTTCCTGCTTGCCGAAATTAGCCATGCGGACGTTGTTCAGGTGGCCCTTGTTGATCATGTAATGGGTGGAAAGCGTGTCACCGATAAATACATCGGCCTGATCGAATGCGACGGCGTTGATCGCGTTTTGATAGGAGGGATAACAGGTAATGAGCGCTTTGGGATAAAGCATCTTGACGTCAGGGGGCGGCAGGTAGTGATACACCATGCTCAGTCGCAGGCCTGCCAGGCCTTCGGTCAGGGAGCGGTTTTCGTCTTCGCGGGTAACGAGCACTGGCTGATCAATTGCGTACGGTTCGGATAGCGCGATGTCGGCATTACTGGCTTCGAACCCGTTCGCCGTACCCAGCAGGTCAACCTGGCCGTCGATGAGCGCGTGAATCGCGGCCTCTCGGGAGGGAAAGCGTTTGACCCGGATCGGCAAACCGATGGTTTGACTGAGAAGCCCTGCATAGTCGGCGGTCAGCCCCTCGTAATCGCGACCGCTGGCGGTCATGTCGAAGGGGGGGTAATCGGGGGCAGAGGTGCCCAGTATCAGCTCGCTACGGGTTTGCAGCCACTGTCGTTGAGACTGTTCGAGTGCCACTGGCACCGATTCGCTCGCCGAGCGGCTGAGCAAGTTATAGTCCGGTGAATCAAAAGGCATGGCGAACACATTGCTGCTCAAGAACAGACCGGCACTCAACGCAATTAAATAGTCTTTTAAACGACTGGGCATGCTGGCTCTCACACGAGTGCGTTACGTTTGGCCATCTCGATAAGCTCTACAAGGGATTTGGCTTTGAGTTTCTGCATAAGGCGTTTTTTGTAGGTGCTGACGGTTTTATTGCTGAGAAACATGCCTTTGGCTATTTCCTTGTTGGTGCGCCCTTGGGCAAACAGTTGCAATACCATCAACTCGCGATCGTTGACGGACTTGAAGAGTTCCAGTTCTGTATAACGAATATCGTCGCTGCGAACCGGATTCAACGCTTGGCTGGGGAAATAGTTGTAACCGGAAAGTACCGCCTTTATAGCACTGACCAATTCGCTTAGGTCTTCCTGTTTACATACATAGCCCGACGCACCGGATTGCATGCAGCGAATTCCGAATAAAGTCGGGCATTGCGCGGTCAGTACCAGGGTTTTCAACGGCGAACTCATGGCGTTGAATCGCGCCAGTACCTCCAGACCGTCGAGTTTTGGGATGCTGATGTCGAGAATGATCAGGTCCGGCATGCACTCGCGCACCATCTGCATGGCATCGACCCCATTGTCGGTCTCTCCGACGACCTTATAACCTTCATGTTCCAGCAGCATGCGAACGGCGAGACGGATGACCGGGTGATCGTCGACAATAAAAACGGAGTTCATAATCAAATCCCATACAAGCACCAATAAAGCGCGCACCTTAGCCCAGATAGATGAAGGCTCGCATGAACTGACTTGGCTTCAGTCGCGATATCGGATTATTCCTACAATTAATGAGGAAAGGTACTACGGTCGAACTAGGTTTGGCGTAAGGATGTACAGGGAATGCAGTGGCTTATAGTTCGGCTTGAATGTTTTACAAGTGTTGGTTGTTAATGGTTTTTTATAGGTGTTTAAGTGTGCTGGTTCGTCGCTTGTTTGTTTTTGTTTGTTTTGCCGTTACGTCGCGCCATAAAACTGCTGAGTGTGCCCGTGTCATAAGGGATTGAGCAGAGAAAGTGATTGCCCGACATTCGGTCGGCTAAATGCCGACCGAATGAGGCTGAATCAGCGACTGGAGCGACCGGTCATTTCCAGCGCCATGTCGCTGGCGTAGCTGTCGGTCATGCCGGCAATGAAATCGATCATGCGTAAAAATGACGTGTGCAACGAACCTTGCGGATCCGGTGCGTTATTGCCCAGCAAATCGAGAATACGTCGACTCTTGAACGACGGTGTGCGCCCGTTGTGTTGTTCCAGTGCGGCGCCGCAGAACGAGTTGAGCAGAATCTCCAGCGTCGTGTAGGCGCCGATTTCGTGCAGGGTTTTGCGTTTGTCCTGAAAGATCTTCTTGCGGGCAATGTCCTTGGCGTTCAATACACAGCGCTTGGTCGGGCCGTGCATGTGCTCGACCAGATCGCCGTGCAACGTGCCGGCGAGCAGTGCGTCCTGTTGCTCGACAAAGGCCCGCGCCGCCGCGTTGGTCAAATGCTCGATGGCCTTGCCACGCAGGATTGCCAGTTTGCGTCGACGCGAATCCTGCGGGCCAAGCTGACGATAGGTTTCCGGCAGATCATCACCCACCAGTCCGAGCAGCAGCGATTCGACTTCGGCGTATTCCAGCAACTCCATCTCAAGACCGTCCTCGAGGTCGATCAGGGCATAGCAGATGTCGTCGGCGGCTTCCATCAGGTACACCAACGGATGGCGCGCCCAGCGCTGGTCTTCCAGTTGCGGCAGTCCGAGCTTTTGAGCGATCTGTTCGAGCAGCGGCAACTCGCTCTGATAGCAACCGAATTTGTGTTTTTTGTATCCCAGGGAGTCAGCGTGACGGGCTGTCCACGGGTATTTCAGATACGTGCCAAGCGTGGCGTAGGTCAGGCGGGTGCCGCCGTCGAACTGATGGTACTCAAGCTGCGTGAGCACCCGGAAACCCTGGGCATTGCCTTCGAAATTGAGGAAATCGGCGCGTTCGGCTTCACTCATGCCATCAAGCCAGCCACGCCCGGCCGCCTGTTGAAACCAGTGGCGAATGGCATCTTCACCTGAATGGCCGAATGGCGGGTTGCCGATGTCGTGAGCCAGACAAGCCGATTGCACGACCATCCCCAGGTCGGCGGGATCACACCAATCGGGAAGGGCATTGCGCAGGGTTTCTCCGACGCGCATGCCCAACGAGCGGCCGACGCAACTGACTTCCAGTGAATGGGTCAGGCGCGTGTGGATGTGATCGTTGCTCGACACCGGATGCACTTGGGTCTTGCGACCCAGGCGGCGGAAGGCGCCGGAGAAAATGATGCGGTCATGGTCTTTATGGAAAGGGCTGCGGCCGAGCTCTTGCGGGCTGTGCAGGGGCTTTCCGAGGCGTTCGCGGTTGAGCAGGGTGTGCCAATCCAAGGCTGATTCTCTCCGTCTGGTGACTGAATTGCCCTAGCTTCCCGGTTCACGGCGGCACCTGCAAGCGGAACTACAGCCCCGCCGCATCGATGTCGATCAACAGTAACCGTTCGCCGTTGTCGAAAAACTGTCCGGCCGTCAGGCAATACTGGTTGCTGGTAGCGTCGCGGTAGGTGTTGGAGAGGGTCAGGCGCCGCTCCTCCCAGCCTTCGGCGAGTAAATGGTAGAAGTACGGGCGCCATGACCAGTTGTGCCCCAGATACCGGTTATCAGCGACCCAGCCGTTGTTGCGCCATTCCAGATTGGGGGTCAGTTGCGTGCCATGACGGTCGCATTGATAAAACCGCAGCAGCCATGGGAAGGCTTCCAGTTGTGGCAATGCACTGAGTGGCGCGTGAGCCTGAGCCCAGTGTTGCAGGATTGCCATCAATTCACTGAGTTGCTTGCGCATCTGCATCAACCGTGCGCGTTCGGCGAGTTTCTGATGAACGTACCGCTGGCGTAGCTCGGCAAAACGCTGCACAAAAGCGTCTGTCGGATAGAAGGCTTCCTGGGCCCGGGCGAACAGAAAACCCTGCACGTAACGGGAACCGCACTCAAGGGCGAAATTCAGTTGGGCTTCGGTCTCGACACCTTCGGCGATGATCCAGCAGCCGGTTTTCTCGGCCATTTGTGCAAGCGCTTTCACCACATCACTGCTCGGGCCGCCTAGGGCGGCGGCCTGAAATAAACGCATGTCGAGTTTGAGGATATCCGGTTGCAACGCCAGTACTCGATCAAGTTGCGAATAACCGGCGCCAAAGTCATCGATGGCAATCCGCGCACCGGCCTGGCGATAACGCGCGACCACTTCGGCAAGGCGCTCACCATTGCCCCCCAATTCGGTGATTTCGAACACGATACGTTGCGGATCAACATCATGTCGTGTCAGTTGTTTAAGGCTGGGTAGCGCTTGATCGGAGCGCAGTCGACTGATCCAGCGCGGCGACATGTTCAGGCTGAGAAACCAGTCAGCCGGAGCTTCATGCAAGCGACTCAGGGCGTTGTCACGAATCTGCCGATCAAGGCGGCGCAGTGCGATGGCAGGCGTGCGGCTGTCGGCGAACAATGGCCCGACCGAGGTCAGTTGACCGTCAGCCTGACGCAGGCGTCCTAACGCTTCGACGCCTGCTATGCGTCCGGTGGCCGTGTCGATGAAAGGCTGAAAGCAGGCGAGCGGTTGCCCGTCGATCACGGGGCCTCCTTAGTCGTTCTTGTTCTGGCTGAACCCCGTCGACCGGGTAGGCGCGAGAGGATTGAACCTCCGGATACAGGAGGTTCATCTCGCGGCTATTGCAAGAATGTAGCCAGATGCGTTCGTTCAGCGTTTGCCAGAACCCTGCATGACCAGTTTGATCAGCGGCCCAAGGCTGGTGCCCAGACGAATCAATCGGGTCAGCCCCCCGACGCCGCCGCTTTTCGCGCCTTTGCCGGTAATAAAGCCCAGCAGTGTGACAGCCGCCACGCCCCACAGCGGCGCGTGCTTGATGCCCAAGCCACCCTGCAGGTTTTGTGTCATGCCGCGCATCCGCTGCAGGGGCTGCATCACCTGACCCGCTTCATGGCGGATTTCCTGCCGGTGCATTTCCATGCGAAGGCGGATAAGCGCTTTGCGCATTTCCCGGCGTGAGCTGTTCTGTGGAAGTTCATGCAGGCTCATGGCAGCAGGCGCTCCCGGTCATTGGCCAGCTCTTCGAGCGTGCCGTGGAAGGGCGAGGATTCATCGAAGATCGCAGCCTTGAGGCGCAACCCACAGAAGGTCGCCGCCAGGGTGTAGAACACGCACAGGCCGATGATCGCCGGGAGACGGTAGGTGTCCCAGAACACAATCAACACCAATGTCGATAAACCGACCAGCAACAGCAGGGCAAACACCAACGCTAGGCCTGCAAAGAGCAACAGGCTGACGGTGCGTGCTTTCTGCTCTTGCAATTCGATGCCGAACAGCTCGACATGACTGTGCAACAAGCCAAGGACGGCAGCGCCCAAACGCCGCGTGGAGGAGGCGGTGCCCGCAGTCGGGCCGGATTCACCGATCGACATGATCAGCGCCGAGTGGCCAGCAGGCCGATCAGGAAGCCGACGCCTGCCGCGATACCAACGGACTGCCAAGGGTTGGCCGACACGTAATCTTCGGTGGCAGTGACAGCGGCCTGACCACGATCACGCAGAGTGTCTTCGGTCAGTTTCAGGGTTTCCCTTGCACGCAGCAGACTGTCGTGGATCTGATCACGCAGTTCATCGGCCTGATCGCCTGCCAGACTGGCGGTGTGCTCGAGCAAACGTTCGGTGTCGGCGACTAATGTCTGGAAGTCGTTGATCAGGATTTCTTGAGCAGTCTTTGCCTTGATGCTAGCCATGGTGGATCTCCGTAGGTGGCGTCTGAATCGTTCGAGTATGAGCCTTGCGCGAAGGTTCAGTACAAATGACTGGTACAACTTTTGCTGTGTCGTGGTGCGTCGCCCGGCTGTCGTGCGCGGTTGCTGGGCACGCAATCAGGAAAACCTTAACTCAAACAATCCATGTTCGTGTCAGGACATCGACCTCGTGCGCCAAAGTGGTTCATCGGCCCCTGGGGTACATGACAGTTTGGTCGCAACTTGGTGCATGAAATGCCCGCACGAACTGCTTTGGTGCCTTTTTAAGCCCTCAGGTCTGCCTCTTTATGGAAAATCTGCAAAGCGCTGTGGACACGCTGGTTCACAGCTCCAATACGTTGTTCATTCTGATCGGTGCGGTGATGGTGCTGGCAATGCACGCCGGTTTCGCTTTTCTGGAGGTCGGTACGGTCCGCCAGAAAAACCAGGTCAACGCATTGTCGAAAATTCTCAGCGATTTCGCCGTCTCGACCCTGGCCTATTTCTTTATAGGTTATTGGATTTCCTACGGCGTGACCTTCATGCAACCGGCGGCGGTGTTGAGCGCCGATCATGGTTATGGGCTGGTGAAGTTTTTCTTCCTGCTGACTTTTGCGGCGGCGATCCCGGCAATCATTTCCGGCGGCATTGCCGAGCGAGCACGCTTTGTTCCGCAATTGTGCGCTACGGCGCTGATCGTGGCGTTCATCTATCCGTTTTTCGAGGGCATGGTCTGGAACGGCAACTATGGCCTGCAAGCCTGGCTGACGGCGCGGTTCGGTGCGGCGTTCCATGACTTTGCCGGTTCTGTGGTGGTACATGCCATGGGCGGCTGGCTGGCAATGGCGGCGGTGTTGCTGCTCGGCCCGCGTAATGGGCGTTATCGCGAAGGACGTCTGGTGGCCTTCGCGCCATCGAGCATCCCGTTTCTGGCCTTGGGCTCGTGGATCCTGATTGTTGGCTGGTTCGGCTTTAACGTGATGAGCGCGCAAACGCTGCAAGGGGTCAGTGGTCTGGTGGCTGTCAATTCGTTGATGGCGATGGTCGGTGGCACCATGACGGCATTGATCGTCGGACGCAATGACCCGGGTTTTCTGCATAACGGCCCGTTGGCCGGGTTGGTGGCGATCTGCGCAGGCTCTGATCTGATGCATCCGGTCGGTGCGCTGATAACCGGGGCCATTGCCGGTGCACTGTTTGTCTGGTGCTTTACCGCTGCGCAGGTCAAATGGCGCATCGACGATGTGTTGGGAGTGTGGCCATTGCACGGTTTGTGCGGCGTCTGGGGTGGGATTGCCTGCGGGATTTTCGGCCAGACAGCGCTCGGCGGTCTCGGTGGCGTGAGTCTGATCAGCCAATTGATTGGCTCGGCGCTCGGCGTTGCGGTGGCGCTGATCGGTGGTTTCGCCGTGTACGGTGTGATCAAGGCGTTGCATGGGCTGCGCCTGAGTCAGGAACAAGAGTATTACGGCGCCGACCTGTCATTGCACAAGATCGGCGCGGTGAGTCAGGACTAAGTCTCCTCATGGTCGGCACCGGGGTAAAAACCGTGCAGCAGGCGATAGCGATCAATGCGTACCAGATCGACTTTTTCCTGTACCTGATGCGCCGGCAAACCGAGCATGATCAAGGCGTGCGAGGCCAGCATCAGGCTCGATTCCAACAGTTCCGGCACCACTTCGGTGGCGCCGGCGGCTTTCAATTCGGCCCATTGACTGTCGTCGCGGGTGCGCACCAGAATCGGTACATGTGCGTTGAGCCGGCGGGCTTCCTTGAGGATGCGCAGGGCGACATCGCTCTGATCCACCGCAATCACCAGCAGCCTTGCGCGAAGCAGGCCGACGGCAGTCAGGAGATCTGCGCGTGAGCAATCGCCATAATGCACGTCACTTTCTCCGGATGCGGCTTCCTGTACCCGCACCGGGTCGTTATCCAGAGCAATGTAGGGTTGCTTCGCATTGCACATGAAGCGGCCGATCGATTGGCCGACGCGGCCGTATCCACAAATAACCACATGCTTGTCGAGTTCGGCGTTGAGCGCGCTGATCTCCTCGATCTGTGCTTCCTGGTTGGGTTTGCGATGCAGGGCCGCAGCGATGCGTGGAGCGGCCCGCAGCAACAATGGTGTCAGTAGCATCGAGCAGAAGGTTGCCGCGAGCAGCAGCGCCCCCAATTCGTCGGGCATCATGCTGTTTTGTTGCATCTGCGCCATCAGCGCGAAACAGAATTCGCCGCCCTGTGCCAGGGCCAGACCGCTGCGCCAGGCGGTTTCACTGTCACTGCCGCGCCACTTCACCAGAAGCGCCACAACGATGCCCTTGATGACCATCAATCCGAGTGTGAGGCCGAGAATCAACAGGCTGTGGCTGACGAACAATTGCAGATCGATCAGCATGCCGATGCTGACGAAAAATACCCCGAGCAGAATGTCGCGAAAGGGCCGGATATCAGCCTCGATCTGATGCCGGTAGTGGCTTTCACCCAGCAGCATGCCGGCGAGGAAGGCGCCAAGTGCAGGGGACAGACCCAGCAGGTGAGTCAGCCATGCAGTCAGTAGCACAATTACCAGCGCCAACAGCACAAACAACTCTGCCGAGCGTGAAGCAGCCACTTCATGGAACAGCCGAGGCAACAACCAGCGACTGGCGAACAGCAGGCCGACAAACAGCACCCCGGTTTTCGCCAGGGTCAGCGGCAATGCCCAATACCATGCTTGATCGCTGCTGCCGGCGAACACCGGCACCAGCGTCAGCAGCAAAACGGCGACAACATCCTGAAACAGTAAAACGCCAATGGCATTCTGGCCATGACTGCTGAATACCTCGCCGAGGCTGCCCAGCTCTTTGGTCACGATCGCCGTGGACGACAATGACAGTCCGGCGCCGAGCAACAGCGCTGGAGTCATCGGCATGCCCAGCAGCATCAGCAGCAGCCCCAGCAGCGCTGCGCTGATAAGCACCTGCTGGCTGCCCAGGCGAAACACCACCTGGCGCAACGCGATCATCTTCGACAGGGAAAACTCCAGGCCCAGCGAAAACAGCAGAAACACGACGCCCAGTTCGGCCACGTCTGGCAGGTGTTCACTCTCGTTGACCCAGTCGAATGCGCTCGGCCCGACCAGCAGCCCCACGCACAGGTAACCCAGCACCGGCGGTAGCCGCAGACGACGGAACAGGGCAATCACCACGAGGGACGAGGCGAGGATGATCAGCAGGTTGGCAAACACTAGGCACTCCGATGTCAGGCTCTGGCTTCTCAAGCGTAGAGGCAAAAAGAGCGGAAGCATCGCGTAATTGGTTATTGCGTGAACTGATATGAGTCAGGGTTTTGCGAGGGAAACGCCAAAGAGGCGCTGAAGCCTTTGGGCGGTGGTGGCTCGACGGGTTTCCAGGGGAGGCCTAGAATAAATTCATTAAATTTTGGTTGAGCAACCATGCCTCCTGAATGTCAGTTGTTCGGCACCCTGGGGTGTCATTTGTGTGAAGTCGCTGAAGCCCAATTGATGCCTTTTGTCGAGCACGGCCTGCTTGTCGAACTGGTGGATATCGCTGAGGACGAGCGCTGGTTTGAGGCCTATAGCCTGCGGATTCCGGTGCTGCGCCGAGTCGACACCGGTGCGGAACTGGGCTGGCCGTTCAGTGCCGATGAGGTCGCGGCGTTCCTTGGTTGAGGAGCTTTACCGGATTATCCCGCTGGTCGCCGATGCGAATCCATCCCTTGGCACTTCACGGTTTATTCGGTTACTGTATGGGCATACAGTAATTGGGTCAGAGGGACGAACTGTGGTCAATGTCGAACAGTTGAAGAACAGCGTGAACCGGATGTCGGTTGACGTGGTGCGCGAGGCCGTTCTCGAATTGCGCCTTGACGGACTGGTCACGGAAGGCAAGACGCCATTCAACAAATTGCATTTCAACACGTGTTTTGCCGAGATCGAAGCCCTGTTTCAGCGCGCCGGTTACCACAAGCAATTGGATGTGGTTGGCTATCAGGGTTTGCTCTATGCCTTGTATGACCCGGGTCGCTGGGAGGCTGTCGATGTGTTGCGCTGGCTCAAGGAGTTCACCGAGGCGGCGGCACTCAAGTCGATTCCCGCCTGAGGATTCTGCGCTAGGTTCGCTTCTCTCATTGCGGGATAATGCCAGCCTGCATTGAGGGTCCGAATTTTCGTATGTCCACATCAACATTCTCTGCTGCGCAAAATCAGGCCAGCACGCTTTATCTGCCACCCGGTAAGTGGCCGACCGTACTCGATTGTCTGTGCGAGCACTTCAGTGCCATTGGTCGCGAGCAATGGCTGGACCGAATCGCCCGGGGGCGGGTACTCGATGGTCAGGGGCAGCCAATAGCGGTGGACCTGCCCTACAAGGAAGGCTTGCGGATTCACTACTTTCGCGAGGTGCCGGACGAAAAGCCGATCCCGGTGGTCGAGTCGATTCTCTATGCCGATGAGCACTTGGTGGTGGCTGACAAACCTCACTTCCTGCCTGTCACGCCGGCCGGCGAGTATGTCGAGCAGACCTTGCTGCGCCGGCTGATCCGGCGTCTGGATAATCCCCATCTGGTGCCATTGCACCGTATCGACCGGCATACGGCGGGGCTGGTGATTTTTTCTGCCAATCCACAAACCCGCTCGGCGTATCAGTCGCTATTTCCGACGCGGCAGATCGACAAACGCTACGAAGCCATTGCCCCTGCCTTGCCCGAACTGAGCTTCCCGTTGGTGCATAAGAGCCGCCTGATCGAGGGGGAACCGTTTTTCCGCATGCAGGAGGGGCCGGGAGTCAGTAACACTGAAACGGCTGTCGAGGTTCGGGAGAAGAATGGCAATCTCTGGCGCTACGGCCTGTATCCAGTGACCGGCAAGAAGCATCAACTGCGTGTCCACATGACCGCGCTGGGGGCAAGTATCTGCAACGATCCGTTTTACCCGGATGCGCTGAAAGACGTTGAGGACGACTATGCCAATCCGCTGAAACTCTTGGCGCAAGGACTTCGTTTTATCGACCCGGTAACAGGTGAGGAGCGCGAGTTCGAGAGTCGTATCACCCTGCAATGGTGACGCCGTGCGCACTTTTTGAGTGTCCATGAAAAAGCCCGCATGAAAATGCGGGCTTTTCTGTATCCGTTGTCGACGTAGAGCTTAAAGCTCTTTAACGGTACGAACCTGATCCTTGTTGATGCGAGTTTCTTTACCGTCCAGCTGTTTGAACTCGTAGAAACCTGAATCTTCGTCGTATTGCGGGGTGTCGACGGCCTGGATTTCGCGACCGTCATTCAAGGTGATCACTGTAGGCGAGGAGCAACCGGCGAGGGTAGCGAGGCCCAGTGCGAGCATGAAAGTGGCGAGGGTCCGTTGAGTCATTAGTGTGTCTCCGAATGGGAATTCTTTTGGTTACTGAGCTTGAGACGTACGCAAGACGTCAGAGTTCCTTCGATAATGTCAGTCTGACACGGTGTTGTGTGAATTTAACAGGTCGGGGGTGTTCAGGTTAGCCAGTCGCGGGTCGTTGTCGGGGCATTGCAGGGCATTGGCGCCCAAGCTGCGCATCACTCGGCCGGGGCTGCGTTCACCGGCGTTCCAGGCGTCTTCGAAGGCCGGTAAAAGGGCGGCCGGAATCACGCAGAGCAAAGGTTCCCAGTGCTTGCCGTGGCGCAACATTAAAGGTTTGTCAGGATGCCGGTTGGCGGTTTCGCGCATGTCGTGCAGCAGCGCTGCGTCGATACTCGGAACATCACATGGCAATACCAGCAGGTGAGGATGGCGCGCGGCTTTCAGGCCCGCACGAATGCCCGCCAATGGTCCTGGAAAGTCGCTCTCGTCATCGATCACCAATTGATCGGCGAACAGCGCATAACGCTCGCGATTGCGATTGCAGGAGATGATCAGGTCGTCAGTCAGTGGGCGAGTCTTGCGCTGCAAATGTGCGATCAGCGGGTCGCCCCTCCACTCCACCAGACCTTTGTCCTGACCGCCCATGCGCTGGCCGCGTCCGCCTGCCAGAAGGAGAATGGAGCAGGGCGGCAGTTGCGTCTTCAAGGTCATGGCTGCTCTCCAGAGGGGCGGCAAAAAAAGGGGGCGCTGTGATATAACACCGGGCTGTTTCCCCTACAACTGGACGAGCCTATGAAAGCCAAGGCTGATGTACCTTTCGTGCCGCTCAATATTGCGGTTCTGACTGTCAGCGATACCCGAACCCTGGAAACCGACACCTCCGGTCAGGTCTTCGTGGACCGCTTGACTGCAGCTGGCCACGTTCTGGCCGAGCGTGTCTTGCTTAAAGATGACCTCTACAAAATTCGAGCGCAAGTCGCCCACTGGATCGCCGATGATGTCGTGCAGGTTGTGCTGATCACCGGTGGCACCGGTTTCACGGGGCGTGACAGCACGCCAGAAGCCGTGGCGTGCTTGCTCGACAAGCAAGTGGATGGGTTTGGCGAGTTGTTCCGGCAGATATCGGTGGCCGATATCGGCACCTCTACCGTGCAGTCCCGTGCGCTGGCCGGCCTGGCGAATGGCACACTGGTTTGCTGCTTGCCGGGTTCGACCAACGCCGTGCGCACGGGCTGGGATGGCATTCTTGGCGAGCAATTGGACGCTCGCCACCGCCCGTGCAATTTCGTGCCTCATCTGAAAAAGGCGATGCCTTGTGAGTCCCGTGGGTAAGCCGGGCAAGACGGGCTCGCTGATGCCGGTCGAGGAAGCGCTGGCGCGTTTGCTGGATATGGCCGAAGCCTCGCCAATCGTCGAGCATGAGTATTTGCCACTGGCGCTGGTCGAAGGTCGGGTGCTGGCCGAAGATTTGATTTCGCTCCTCGATCTGCCACCTTGGCCCAATAGCGCCATGGATGGATATGCCCTGAACCTGGCCGACTGGACCGGCGAACCTCTGCCAGTCAGTCAAAAGGTGTTTGCCGGGCAGTCTCCCGAAGCTCTGAAACCCGGTACCTGTGCGCGCATCTTTACGGGAGCGCCGGTACCGTCTGGGGCTGATTGCGTAGAAATGCAGGAAAACGCTGACGTTCAGACTGATGGAACCGTACGCTTCATCGAACCGATGAAGATCGGCCAGAACATTCGCCCACAAGGCCAGGAAACAACGGTCGGTGAGTTGATCCTGTCGGCCGGAACCCGGCTTGGCCCGATTGAGCAAGGTTTGGCTGCTTCGCTGGGCTGCGCCGGTCTGACGGTTGTGCGCAAGGTTCGGGTGGCGGTGATTTCCACTGGCGACGAATTGGTCGAGCCGGGTCAACCGCTGGGGCCAGGGCAGATCTACAACAGTAATCGGGTGCTGCTGTGCAGTTGGTTACAGCGTCTGGGCTGTGAAGTGATCGACGCAGGCATTCTTCCGGATGATCTGGCTGCCACCCGCGCTCGCTTGGGTGAGTTGCAGGATGTTGATCTGATTCTTTCCACCGGAGGCGTTTCGGTGGGAGAGGCTGATTTTCTGGGTGTCGCTTTGCGAGAAGAGGGCGAACTGGGCCTTTGGAAGCTGGCAATCAAGCCCGGAAAGCCGCTGACATTTGGCCATTTCCGCAATGTGCCCGTTATCGGGTTGCCCGGTAACCCGGCTTCGACGTTGGTGACTTTCGCGCTGCTGGCTCGGCCTTACCTGATGAGGCGCCAAGGCGTGCGGGATGTCGGCCCCCTGAAGTTCAAGGTGCCAGCAGGCTTTGTCTGGCCTGTTGCCGGCAATCGGCGTGAATACTTGCGGGGGCGTCTTGAACAGGGGAGGGCGACTATCTACAGTAACCAGAGCTCAGGTGTGTTGCGCAGCGCCGCGTGGGCAGACGGATTGGTTGAAGTATTGGAGGGGGGCACTCTGCTCGAAGGAGACGAGGTCGTCTTCATTCCGCTGAGTGATCTCCTGGGCTGAACCCTGCTTCGCAAATGCAGGCGTCGACTGATCCTGTCGACGCCTGCAATGTTTCGTTCGGTCAATGGCTGATCAGTGCAACAAGCTGGTCGAATCGGCTATTGGCCACCCAACCCAACAGACTCAGCACTACGGCTGTTGCGCCCGCCGAGTAGGCGAGACGGTGTTTGATCGTTCTGACGTCACTTCGGACTTCGTCCATGTCCCGTCGAATGTATTTGAGGTGGGTTTCCAACTCGGTCACACGAGGTTCCATATCTGTTTCTCCAGTGGTCTTGGTGCTGCTTTTGAAATCGGACTTGTGACTCGCGCGACATTCGGCGAGAGGGGCAACCGGACTCACTGGCATTCTGGCTTCATGGCTTGACATGGACATATCCACTTGCTGTTTCAAATGTACGCCAGCGACCTTTTTCATCTTTCGAGCTATTAAAAAACCTTGGGGAGTTTCCACTCATTACATGCACATCCTTGTGTTGTCGGATTGATGATTGATACCGCCGGCACACGGTGACCCAACTGTTCTGTGTGGTCAATTGAGCCGATTCCGCATGTTTCGTAAGAAAAAGTACCGCTGTGTAGGACGCTTCGGCCGGCAATTGAATTAATTGTCATTGCTGTGGCTTTTTTGCGCGACACGGCGGTCAACATGTTTCAATCGATTCAATTCAGGGAGTGACGCTATGAGTGAACGCCGGGCGCTGTTGGTTCTGCATGGCAAGCAGGCACTCAACGAGGCCGTTCGCACCGCGGTAGAGAACAAGCGCAAGCAAGGCTGGGAGTTGGCGGTACGCCTGACCTGGGAAGCGGGGGATGCCCAGCGATGGGTCGAGCAAGCGTTGGCGGACGGGTACACGAAAATTATTGCTGGCGGCGGAGACGGCACGTTGCGCGATATCGCCGAAACCCTTGCGGCGCATCCAGGCAAAGCCAGTCTGGTGCTATTGCCTTTGGGAACTGCCAACGACTTTTCCCGCGCAGCAGGGATCCCGCTGGAGCCGGCCAATGCGCTTGAACTTCTTGATGTACCGCCGTGTGACATTGATCTGGGGGAAGTGGGCGGGCAGGTCTTCCTGAATATGGCTACCGGCGGTTTCGGCAGTCAGGTTACGGCCAATACTTCAGAAGAGCTGAAAAAAGTATTGGGTGGTGCAGCCTATCTGTTCACCGGTTTGTCGCGGTTCAGTGAGCTGCATGCTGCTTATGGTGAGCTGCAAGGGCCGGATTTCCATTGGAGCGGCGAGTTGCTGGCATTGGGGATCGGCAACGGGCGTCAGGCGGGTGGCGGGCATGTATTGTGTCCGCAGGCGCTTGCCGATGACGGTTTGCTTGATATCAGCATCTTGCCCGCACCACAGGAGTTGGCCGGCACCTTGAAGTCGCTGCTCAGCGATGGTTTCGGTATCGACAACATGTTTGTCAGAACCCGATTGCCTTGGGTCGAAATCAAGGTCGCTGAAGGGCTGTACATCAATCTTGATGGTGAGCCGCTGGAAGGCAGCAGCATGCGGTTCGAGGCGCGGCCAGCGGCGTTGCAGGTTCACCTGCCGAGGAGTTCGCCGCTATTGACCATCAAGCCATCAGTCAGTCGTCCAGACTGATGATCTGTTCGCGCACGGCGAACAGTACAAGGCCCGCCACATCGTAGATTTGCAGGCGTTTCATGATCTGCGAACGGTGGGTCTCTACAGTCTTGATGCTCAAACCCAGGCCATTGGCGATTTCCCGGGTGGATTTGCCGCGTACGATCAAACGCAGGATTTCCAGCTGTCGGGCAGTCAGGTTGTGCGAGTCGGCGGTTTCCGGTTGCTGCTTCTGATTGCGGGTCAGCGCCTGGTTGATCACGGTGTGGGCGATGGCCGGACTCAAGTAACGCTCGTTGTTGCGCAAGGCTTCCAGGGCGTGCTCGAGTTCGGTGGCTGTGGTGTCCTTGAGCAGGTAGCCGTGGGCACCGGACTCCAGTGCCTGCATGATCAGCGCAGGGTCGGTGTGCATCGACAGGATCAGCACTTTGCTCTGCGCACGCACGCGCTTTAACCGTTGCAAAGCTTCCAGCCCGCCGGTTTCTTTCATGGAAATATCCAGCAGCACGATATCGGGACTCAGTTGCTCGACCATTTCGAGCAATTGCGAGCCGTCATTGGCCTCGCCAATCACCGCGTAACCGGGAATATCCAGCACCAGAGCGCGCACGCCGGCCCTGATCAGCGAGTGGTCATCCACCAGAAGTAAGTTGCAAGTCAACGCATAACCTTATTCGTACTGGCCCGTTCGAGTGCACGGGGGGCCCAGGGGAAAAGTGCTTCGATTCGAGTGCCTTTGCCGGGCTCACTGATAACGTTCAGGGTGCCACCCAATTGCTCGATCCGTTCGGCCATCCCGGCCATGCCTCGCTGTCCTTCACGACCTGGATTGGCGGCAGGGGCAAATCCCCGTCCGTCATCGCTGATCAGCAACGTCAGGCCCTTTGGCAGGCGTTGCACGCGTATCACCAGATTTTTCGCCTGCGCGTGACGCAGGATATTGGTCACCGCCTCCTGGGTGATGCGAAAGGCGGCGACCGCCATTTCTTCCGGGATGCCGTTAAGGCGCTGCTGGCAATCGAGGCTCCAGTGCACGCTTGTATGAGTCAATGTCTTGAGCAGATGTGCTCTCAGGCTGGCTTCAAGGCCAAGGCTGGTCAATTGGCGAGGATTGAGAATGGCCGAAACATCGCGCACCTTGTTGAGCGTTTCCTCAAGGGTTTCGCACAGTGCGGTGCATTGGTCCTGCAAGTCTTCCGGCATCCGCCGTTTGAGCCAGTCGCTCTGCAGCTTGGCGGCGGTCAGCAATTGGCCGATATCATCGTGCAGCTCGCGGCTAAGGCGGTGGCGCTCGTTTTCCTGGACTTCGAGCAGGCGGTCGGCGAGCTCCTGCGGCTGGAATTTGATTGATTTGCGTGACAGCCGATATTGCACCCAGACACAGGTGGTAGCCGCGACCTCAAGCAACAACAGTCCGAGGCCAATGTGTGCGGAAAAGCCATAGGTCAACAGGCTGCCAAGTGTGGCCGCGACACAAAGGATGAGTGTGAACCGGCGGGCGTTTTCCCGAGAGGGTGGCCATGTGGTGATTGACTTGAGACTGGCGTACATAACGGATGGAGCCAATGGATGTTCGCTGCGGGTAGACCGGCCGGTGGCTGGCGGGTCTCTGTCTGAAAATGCTGTCAATTATGTTATTGATTTCAACGCGGTTCAGTGATCGTGTTTGGCTGCCAACTTCGCTGGAGTGCCTATAGGTGGAGTCACTGTGCCATTAACTTGAGAGCAACTAATGGGCGGCATAATACCACTTAAGATACCGTTGGTCGCGCTTGCTATATATGTCCGAGAAGTCAGGAATATGTGTGGTGTCGGGCACAATTGCCATAATGGGAAAAGTCAATCTATTGTGTTCAATAGATATCTGCGTGCCTGAAGTTGAGTTTCAACACACAGGTAAACCCTGAGCCCAGCCGGAAATATCCATGGCTGTCAGGTGTGATGATTTAATTCGATTTGTCGCTGACAGGCATGAACTATTCAATCACGACATTTGGCGGCCTCTTCAGTCATGGCGTGCGCCGGATCAGGCCTGTCGCTCCGAAAAGGCCAGGAGGGGCAAACGTTTGGCGGTGGGGGCTGGCTGAAACCGAGTTTGACCGACTTGAAAGGCGAAGGCATCGATCAGCGAGGCCTGTTCACTTTTATCGAGGCTCAGTTGTCCGGTGCTCTGATCGACCAGTTCAAGTTGCCAGGCCATCAGCGTGAAGCAATCTTTCAAGGCAACCAGGGCCTGTTCGTGCAGGTCGACGTGGTCCTGCACCGGGTTGAGCAAGTCGTAAATGTGCCGTGAGAACTCGGAAATAGCCTCAAGCGCCAGGGCCTCAGCCCTGCTTGCAAGCTTGAGCAGCGTGCTGAGCATGCAGTCGATGGCGTCCTTGTCGTTGCTGATCAGTTGTAGATGGCTGAGGCATTCTTCGGACTTGGCCAGGAGTGTTTCGGCCTCGACCAGAAATTCGGGGAAGCGTTGCGCCCACTCTTTACGGTCGATCGGCATGCTTATCTCCACAACGTCATGTCTGGTGAGGGAGTGCCGTGTGTGACGACGATCATGAATCGTCGGGAGATCGCGCCCAGACGTGCAGGTGCACAGACTGAGAGGTTCCAGAGGGGTTGTTGCCACTGAACTGCGATCGCACACAATAGCCTGACTCCGTTCATGCAATGAGAATGGCGTCACATTAATGGCTATTGGATATTGCGAATATCAGGTTGATCCTGATTGTTACTAGGGGAATCCCTTAGGCGCGGGAACCTACAGTGCAAACCGAGGTCGCGCCGCAAAGAATGTAGCAGATGAAAATCACGGCGCCAGTAAAGCATGATGTTAATGTGACATCAATGGTGCGTTATGGCATTTTGATGGTGAATTTTGCGGGAATCAAGATTCGTCATAGACCGCCGATAACCCCTTTTAGTGAATTCATCAGAACAAGCCCAGGAGTCATTGATGGCCGGCATTCTCGACACGGTAGACCAACGCACGCAACTGGTGGGTGAGAATCGCCTGGAAATTCTCATGTTCCGGCTGGCCGGGCGCCAATTGTTCGCGATCAACGTGTTCAAGGTTCAGGAAGTGCTGCAACTGCCAAAGCTGACCCTGATGCCTCAGCGTCACCCGTTCGTCTGCGGCGTGGTCAACCTGCGTGGGCAGACGTTGCCGGTGATCGACCTGTCGCAAGCAATCGGTATGCGTCCACTGGTACCTGGTCCGAACAGCACCATCATCGTTACCGAGTACAACCGTTCGGTGCAGGCATTCCTCGTTGGTGGTGTGGATCGCATCGTCAACATGAACTGGGAAGCCATTTTGCCGCCGCCGACCAGTGCTGGCCGTCAACACTATCTGACGGCGATCAGCAAAGTCGACGATCAACTGGTGGAAATCATCGATGTCGAGAAAGTGCTTGCCGAGATCGTCCCGTACAACGCCAAGGTCTCGCGTGACAAACTCGACGATCCGGTGCTGGAACGCGCCCGTGATCGCGAAGTCCTGTTGGTGGACGACTCCAACGTGGCGCTCTCGCAATTGCGTGACACCCTCGGCCAGCTCGGCGTGAAAATGCACATTGCCAGCGATGGTCTGAAGGCACTGAACATGCTCAAGGCTTGGGCGGATACCGGCGTGAACATGACGGACAAACTGCTGATGGTATTCACCGATGCGGAAATGCCGGAGATGGACGGCTATCGCCTGACCACCGAAATTCGTAACGATCCACGTCTGCGTGGTCTGTATGTGGTGTTGCACACCTCGTTGTCCGGCAGTTTCAACGAATCGATGGTGAAGAAGGTTGGCTGCGACAATTTCCTCTCCAAGTTCCAGCCGGACAAGCTGGTCGACGTGGTACGCCAGCGTCTGATGCTCGACGAAGTGCCAGCGTGATGGATCTGTTCGAAGGCTGACCTCTCGTCAGCCTTTGATTCGCGGGTGAAGCTCGTATAGGGTGGCGTTTTTGCCCACAAGGGAGTTGGCCATGCTGCGTCTGAGCGCGCTTTATCGTTACCCGTTGAAATCCGGCAAGGCCGAGGTTCTGCAAGGGATCAGCCTGGACAAGCTGGGACTGGAGGGCGATCGACGCTGGATGTTGGTCGACGAAGCCAGCGGCCGTTTCCTGACCCAACGCGCCGAAGCGAAAATGAGCCAGCTGTCCGCGCTTTGGAATGCTCAGGGTGGTCTCACCTTGAGCGCGCCTGAGTATGCTTCAATCGACATCACCTTGCCTGCCAGCGATGCGCAGTTACGTGGCGTGACCATCTGGCGCGACACGTTGCGTGTGCCGGATGCCGGTGACGAAGCGGCAAATTGGGTCAGCGAATTCATCGGTAAACCGACCCGTCTGGTGCAAGTACCGCTGGACCGGGCACGCACGACTCAGGCCGGTTTTGGCAAGGACGACGACCAAGTCGCCTTCGCCGATGGTTTTCCACTGTTGCTGATCGGTGAAGCCTCGTTGCAACACCTGTCGAAACAGGTCGGGCGGCCGTTGGAAATGCTGCGTTTCCGGCCGAATCTGGTGATCGAAGGCAGCGAGGCGTACGCCGAAGACAGCTGGAAGCGTATCCGTATCGGCGATGTCGAATTGCGCGTGGTCAAGTCATGCTCGCGTTGCATTCTGACCACGATTGATCCGCAGACCGGCGAGCGCAGCGCTGATCGTGAACCGCTGGCGACCCTGCAGAAAACCCGTGCCCAGGCCGACGGTGCGATGTTCGGTCAGAATCTGGTCAACGACGGCAATGGTCGTCTGGAAGTCGGGATGGCGGTAGAAATTCTCGAGTAATCGATGCCAGAACGAAAAATGCCCGTGTCCTTGGACACGGGCATTTTTTTTTATCGCGCATGAACCCGCTGGGTTTAGCCGCGGTATTCGCACAGGTAAGCGGTGTCGACCGCGACTTTCAGCTGGAATTTGCTGTTGGCCGGCACGTTGAACTGGCTTCCGGCGGCGAAGGTTTCCCAGTTGTTGCTGTCCGGCAGTTTGACGGTCAGTGCGCCAGACACTACGTGCATGATTTCACGCTGGCTGGTGCCGAATTCGTATTCGCCCGGGGCCATGACGCCGATGGTCGCCGGACCTTCAGCGGTGCCAAAGGCGATCGACTTGACGGTGCCGTCGAAGTACTCGTTGACTTTAAACATGGGCGATTCCTCGAAAAGGGCTAAAAAGTGAGGCGGCCAGTATGCACAAGGCTTTTAACGCCGTCACGCCCCTAAAGCGGCAGAACCAGCGGCAGCAGGCGCGCGGTGTTGCGTGCATCCTCCAGCGCTCGGTGTTGCTGACCACTGAACTGCATCCCGGCCAGTTGCAGCGCACCATTGAGGCCCAGCGGCCGCTCCAGGCGCCGGGCCTTGGCGAAGCGTTGCTTGAGGTTCATGTGCGGCACCCGGCTTAAGGCGCTGTCGAATTGCAGCCGCTGCCATTCCTGAAGTAGTTGTTTGCGGTCGTAATCGCCCCAGCTCACCCAGCCTTCGAGGCGCGTCTGATGCTGACCGAGCCAGCGTTCGAAGGCCGGCCAAACCTCGGTCAACGGCAGCGCCGCGTCGATATTGGCTTGAGTGATGTGTGTGAGTTCGCGACAGAACGGCGTCAGCAAGGGCCGTCGCGTCGGTTTGACGAAGCGCTGGAAGTGATCCTGCTCGCGTCCGGTACGATCAACCAGCGTGGCGCCGATCTCGATAATTTCCATTTCGGTGACCGGCCAGCCACCCTCGTCGGTGGTGGCTTCCAGATCTATGACCAGCCAGTGAGGCATCGCAGGGTTCCTGATTTCCGCGTCCTGATTCATCAGAGCGTAGTCAAACCCTGCGTTTGCGCCTGGCGACTCACTCCACTTGCAACAGGATCTGACGATTTTTTACCTGATCGCCGACCTTGACCTGCACCCGCTTGAGCACGCCGTCAATGCCGGCCTTGAGCGGGTGCTCCATTTTCATTGCCTCCAGCACCACCAGCAACTGACCTTTGCTGACTGCGCTGCCTTCGCTGACCAGTACGTCGACGATGGCGCCGTCCATCGGTGCTTTTAGCGTGCCGGAGTTGACGCTGGTCTGACTGCCGATGACCGCGTGAGTTCGATTCTCAAGGTGCAGGTTGCCGGGATGGGTGAACAGCCAGAGTCGCTCAGCATTGAGCCGATAGGCGTGTCGCTGGCGCAAACCGTCGATCTCCAGCGTCAACGCCAGCGGCGTGTGGTCGATGATTTTGAGTTCCAGGGTCTGTTGCGCCACTAGCACCTGGAAGGTGTTTTGCCCGCGCGGGAGTAGTTGCAGCATCCAGTCCTGCGAATCGAGCCCGAGGCGATAGTGCAGCGGCACATTGGCATTGTTGCGCCAACCCGCCAATGCCGTGCGGTGGAGGCGGGCGCCTGCCTGATAGAACAGCACCGCGGCGATTGCCAGTTGTTCGGCACTGGGCACATAGCTGTGCAGGCTTTCGTGATCCGAAAAGTGCTGGGCAATGAACGCCGTGCTGAACGCACCCCTGACAAATTGCGCCTGCTGCAGCAGGCTGACCAGCAAACGCTGATTGCTTTGCACACCCAGCAACACCGTGTCCTGCACGGCACGCAACAGTTTGCGCCGCGCCTCTTCGCGGGTGGCACCGTGGGCAATCAGTTTGCCGAGCATCGGGTCGTAGAACGGGCTGATCGTTTGACCTTCGAGCAGGCCATGATCGATGCGTGCGCCGTGCAAAAGCGCTGGCTCCCAGGCTTCAATGCGCCCGGTTTGCGGCACAAAGTCCTGTGCCGGGTCTTCGGCATAGAGCCGCACTTCCATGGCATGGCCATTGAGTTGCACCTGATCCTGAGTCAACGGCAGTGGCTGTCCTTCGGCGACCAACAGTTGCCAGGCGACCAGGTCCAGCCCGGTAACCAACTCAGTCACCGGGTGCTCCACTTGCAGGCGCGTGTTCATTTCCAGGAAGTAGAATTGCCCGCGGGCATCGAGCAGAAACTCCACGGTACCGGCGCCGACGTAGTTCACTGCACGTCCGGCCTTGAGCGCGGCCTCACCCATGGCCTGGCGCAGTTCGGCGGTCATCACCGGGCAGGGTGCTTCTTCGATGACTTTCTGATGACGACGCTGGATCGAGCAGTCGCGTTCGCCAAGGTAGATAAGGTTGCCGTGCTGATCGCCGAACAGTTGCACTTCAACGTGGCGCGGTTCGATCAGCGCTTGTTCGAGGATCAATTCGTCACTGCCGAATCCGTTCAACGCTTCCGAACGTGCGGTACGCAATTGCGCCGGCAATTGCGACGCGTTGTGCACCAGACGCATGCCGCGTCCGCCTCCGCCTGCGCTGGCTTTGATCATCAATGGATAGCCGATGCGTTCGGCTTCGCGCAGCAATGTGCTGTCGTCCTGTTCTGCACCTTGGTAGCCGGCGATGCACGGCACGCCGGCTTCGAGCATGGCGATTTTCGACAGACGTTTGCTGCCCATCAGTTCGATGGCGTCGGCACTTGGTCCGATGAAGGTCAAACCAGCCTGTTCGCAGGCGCGGGCGAATGCGGCGTTTTCCGAAAGAAAACCATAGCCGGGGTGGACGGCATCGGCGCCGCTGCGGCGGGCGGCATCGAGAATGGCCGGGATGTTCAGGTAGGACTGCTGCACTGGCGCCGGGCCGATGGGCACGGCTTGATCAGCCATTTTTACGTGCAGCGCATCGGCGTCGGCTTCACTGAACACCGCGACGGTGCGATAGCCCAGGGCCTGTGCGGTGCGCTGGATACGGCAGGCGATTTCACCGCGGTTGGCGATCAGGATTTTCTGAATGGCGGGCATGGGCTGTTCCCTCGAAAGTTGCGGTGTATGTGCTGGCCTGCTCGCGAAGCTTTTAGGTGGCCCACCCGGGTTTGCGTTTTTGCATGAACGCCATGGTGCCCTCGATGCCTTCAGTACTCGTCACCGCTTCGCTGAACCACTGCGCCGCTTCATCGAGTAATTCACTTGACGGTTGCCCGGCACTGGCCAGCAGCAATTTCTTCGTCGCAGCATTCGCCTCCGGCGCGCAACACAGGACATGCTGCAGCACCTCATCCAGGCGCTCGGCCAGGGCCTGCGCATCCTGCTCGACAAAATGCACCAGCCCCAAACGGCGTGCCTGATGGCCGTCGAAACGTGCTGCTGTCAGCGCCAGTCGACGGGTTTCAGTCAGGCCGATGCGTTGCAATACAAACGGTGCGATCTGCGAGGGGATCAGGCCCAGGCTGGTTTCCGGCAAACCGAATTGCGCTTGGTGATCGGCAATCGCGATATCGCTGACACACGCCAGTCCGAAACCGCCGCCCATCACGGCGCCTTGCAGCACGCAAATCAGCACTTGCGGCGCGTGTTGTGCTTCTTCCAGCAATGCCCCGAACGCACGGTTCAAGTGGCGGTAGGCATCTGCACCCTGAGTGCGGGCGTTGGCCATGTCCTTGATGTCGCCGCCTGCACAAAAATGTCCACCGGCCCCACTGAGCACCAAGGCTCGAATGGCACGCTCATCGCGAACCGCCGCCAGCACCGCGCGCAGTTCGGCGACCATCTGCAGGCTCATTGCATTGCGGCTTTGCGGGCGATTGAGGGTGACGTGCAGTACGCCGCCGTGCCGCTCCAATAGCAGTGTCTGGCAATCGGGCAGGGGGCTCATCTCTTTTTCCCCGGCAGGATGCCCATCAGTTTGCAGATGATCCCCAGCATGATTTCGTCGGCGCCGCCGCCAATCGACACCAGCCGCACATCGCGGTAAGCGCGGGCCACCGGGTTATCCCACATGAAACCCATGCCGCCCCAATATTGCAGGCAACTGTCGCTGACTTCGCGACCCAGACGCCCGGCCTTGAGCTTGGCCATCGAGGCCAGGCGCGTGACGTCCTGGCCTTTGATGTATTGCTCGGTGGCCTGATAGACCAGTGCCCGCAGGCATTCGATTTCGGTCTGCAATTCGGCGAGGCGAAAGTGGATGACCTGATTGTCGATCAGGGCGTTGCCGAAGGTTTTGCGCTCCTTGCAGTACTCGATGGTGCTGTCGACGCAGTATTCCAGGCCCTTGAGCATGTTCGCCGCACCGAACAGACGTTCTTCCTGAAACTGCAGCATCTGCATCATGAAGCCGGCGCCTTCATGGCCGATGCGGTTGCGCTGCGGGATGCGCACGTTGTCGAAAAACACCTGAGCGGTTTCCGAGCTGCGCATGCCGAGTTTGTCCAGATGCGAACTGAGACTGATCCCGGGTGTGTTCATCGGCACCATGATCAGCGATTTGTTGATGTGCGGCTTGTCGTCGGAGGTATTGGCCAGCAGACAGATGAAATCAGCGCTTGGTGAGTTGGTGATCCACATTTTGCTGCCGTTGATCACGTAGTCGTCGCCATCCTTGCGGGCGTTGGTTTTCAGCCCGGCGACGTCGGAGCCAGCGCCCACTTCCGAGACACCGATACAGCCGACCTGCTCGCCGCTGATGGCCGGGCGCAGGAATGCTTCACGCAGTTCATCGGAGCCGAAGCGGGCCAGCGCCGGGGTGCACATGTCGGTCTGCACGCCGATCGACATCGGAATGCCACCGCAGTGAATGGTGCCGAACTCTTCGGCGGCGACAATCGAATAGCTGTAATCAAGGCCCATGCCGCCGAATTTTTCCGGTTTGGAAATCCCCAGCAAGCCCAGATCGCCTGCCTTGCGGAAAATGTCGTGGATCGGAAAGCGTCCGGCCTTTTCCCATTCGTCGACATGTGGATTGATCTCGTGCTCGACGAATTGGCGGACGGTGCGGCGCAGTGCTTCGTGTTCCGGGGTGAAGATCATTTTTATTGTTCTCCGTAAGATCCGTGGCGATCAGAACCGGCTGACGCCGAAGCTGTTGGGTTGCAGGGCGCGGAGGTCGGCTTCGTGGCAAATATCCAGCAAGTAGCCCAGCAGGGTGCGCGTATCGCGGGGGTCGATCAGCCCGTCGTCCCACAGGTTGGCGCTGCCGTAGAGGGCGGTGGATTGGCTGTCGAGTTTCTGTGCGGTGGCCTGTTCGAGCATGTCGAGCATTTTCGGATCAGGCGTCAGGCCGTCCTTGAGCTGCTTGGCTTGGGTGACGATGCGCAGGACTTTACCCGCCTGAGCCCCACCCATCACGGCCGTGCGGCTGTTGGGCCAGGCGAAAATGAAGCGCGGATCGAGACCGCGCCCGCACATCGCGTAGTTGCCGGCGCCGTAGGAGCCGCCCACGACAATCGTCAGTTTAGGCACCCTGGCATTGGCCACGGCTTGAATGAGTTTCGAGCCGTGTTTGATCACGCCTTGCTGCTCCGACTCGGTGCCGACCATGAAGCCTGTGGTGTTGTGGAAGAACAGCAGCGGTGTCTGGCTCTGATCGCACAGTTGAATGAATTGCGCCGCTTTGCTCGCGCCGTTGGGGGTGATCGGGCCGTTGTTGCCGATGAACCCGCAGGCGCGCCCCTGAATTTTCAATTGGCCGCAAAGGGTTTGCTGATCGAATTCGCCTTTGAATTCGAGGAAGCAGGATTCGTCAGCGATGCGCGCGATGATTTCGCGCACGTCGTAGGGCTTTTTCGGGTCGTCCGGTATCAGCCCCAGCAACTCGTCGATGGGGTAGAGCGGCTCTTTATATTGCGGTTCCGGCAACCACGGCAGTTGCTCGTTCCACGGCAGCATGCGCAGGATTTCGCGCACCTGGCGTACCCCGTCGGCATCGTTTTCGGCCAGGTATTCGGCAGTCCCGGCAACTTGCGCGTGCATCTCGGCGCCGCCCAATTCTTCATCCGTGGCCACCTCGCCTGTGGCGGCTTTAAGCAAAGGGGGGCCGGCAAGAAACAGCTTGGCCTTGCCGCGCACCACCACCACGTAATCCGACAACCCCGGTTGGTACGCGCCGCCAGCCGTGGCCGAGCCGTGTACGACGGTAATCTGCGGTAAACCCATGGCCGACATCCGCGCCTGATTGGCAAAACTGCGTGCGCCTTCGACGAAAATCTCCGCGGCATAATTGAGGTTGGCGCCACCGCTTTCGGCGAGGGTGATGACCGGCAGTTTGTTCTCCTGAGCGATCTGTTGCAGGCGCAGGGATTTTTTCAGACCGCTGGGTGAGATCGTGCCGCCCTTGATCGCACTGTTGTTCGCCACCACCAGCGCACGAATGCCAGACACGTAACCGATGCCGGCAATCAAGCCGCCACCGGCCGCGCTGCCATCCTTGTCGTCGTGCAGTTTGTAACCGGCGAGGCTGGCCAGTTCGAGAAACGGCGCGCCGGGGTCGAGCAGCAGGTTCAGGCGTTCTCGGGGCAGCAGTTGGCCGCGCTTGTCGAATTTCGGCTTGGCTTCGGCGGCCTTGTTCAACAGGTTCTGTTCCAGTTGCTGGACGTGTTCGATGGCGGCGAGCATTGCTGCGCGGTTGCGGGCGAATGCCTCGCTGTGCGGGTCGAGTTGGGACTGGATCTGCGCCATGGCTTACTCCTTGTCCTGCAAAACGTCGGGAAGGTAAGCGCGGTGGAAACCGTTGAATGAGTCACTGTGGGTCGCCTTGTGCAACGGCCATGCACGGCAGCCGATGCTGGCGGCACCATCGATTTTCAGCGTGCTGCCACTGATGAATGCCGCTGCCGGGCTTAGCAGAAACACAATCGCCGCGCTGACTTCCGATTCGGTGCCGATGCGCTTGAGCGGCACATGTTCACGCAGGGTCGGGATCACCGCTTTGAACGCCCCTTCGTAGGTGTCCATGCCACTGGAGGCGATCCAGCCCGGCGCGACCGCGTTGACTCGCACCCCGGCGTATCCCCACTCGAAGGCGGCAGTTTTGGTGAAGTTGTCCATGCCTGAACGCGCGGCGCCCGAGTGGCCCATGCCGGGCATGCCGCCCCACATGTCGGCGAGCATGTTGACGATGTTGCCACCGTGTTTGCTCATCGACTGGTTGAACACTTCCCGGGCCATCAGGAAACCGCCGACCAGATTGGTGCGTAGCACGGTTTCGAAACCTTTCTGATTGATCGACGCCAGCGGTGACGGGTACTGACCGCCGGCATTGTTGACCAAACCGTGGATCGGCCCGTGCTCGGCGATCAGCACCTTGACCAATTCCTTCACCGCCTCTTCATCGCGAATATCGCAAGCCTTGCAGTGTGCACGGCCACCGTCCTCGGCGATTTCGGCGGCCACCTTCTGCAGCTTTTCAGGTTTGCGTCCGACCAGCAGCACCTTGGCACCGAGCGCCGCCAGTTCATGGGCGGTGCAGCGACCGATGCCGCTGCCGCCGCCAGTGACGATGATGGTTTGGCCGCTGAACAGATCGGCTCTGAAAATCGACGCGTAAGCCATGCAAACAATCCTCTAGTCGAGCTGTTCGGCGATGCTCTGCGGCACCGGGATCTGGATTTCCAGCAGTTGCTGGGCGAAGGCTTTGCCTTGCGGATCGATACGCAGACTGGCCACGCCACCGCCGCCGAGAGCGTTTTCCAGGAGAAAATTCAAACTGTGGGTGCCCGGCAGGTACCAGCGTTCGACCCGACCGTGGAGCGGGTCGAGGACGTGGCTCATCCAGTCGACGATGACCGCTGGGGTCAGCGCTTCAGCGATCCATGGCAGGTATTCAGGCTTGCGCGGCATCACACCGATGTTGCTGTGGTTGCCCTTGTCGCCAGAGCGCGCCACGGCGAGTTTCACCAACGCGACGCTGGCGTCGGCGCGGCCCTCAGGTTTTGGTGGTTGATCGGCGATGGGCAGGTTCTGGCTGTCGAGAGCAATCAATGCGGGCAGGGCGCAGGGGTGTCGCTCACCGGCCTGGTCGATTTGCAGGGTGCAGGCACTTTTATCGATCAGGAACGAGAACAGACGAATGACCGGGTACACCGTCGGCCGGCCACCGACGATGCCGGTGAGCCCCGGCGCCATGCCCGTGGCAGCCTGGGCGATCTCCCGGGAGAACAGGATCAGCGCTTGCTTGTTCGGATGGCGTACAGCCAGTTTGATCACCACCTCTCGCGTGTCGCGACGCTGGCCATGGGGGCCATAAGTGGCTTCACTGCCGAGCAGTTCGAGGCTGGTTTCGCTGTAGGGCATCCAGCCACGCTGGCTGAACATCTGCGCAGTCTTGTCGATAATGGCCTGACCGATGCGGCGTGCCTTTGCCACCGCGTCAATGCCGGCGATCAGGCAACTGGCGGTGCAGCGAAAACCGTCCGGGTACGTGGCACTGACTTTGTATTTGTCACTGGGCGGCAGGCCTTTGGCACCCTGTACATGCACCCCGTTTTTGCCCTGCTGCTGTAGTTTGACCTGACTGAAATTGCAGACCACATCGGGCAACAGATACGCCTGTGGATCGCCGATTTCATAGAGCAACTGTTCGCCGACGGTCAGCGGCGTGACCAGTCCGCCGGAGCCCTCGGGCTTGCTGACGATGAATTGGCTGTCGGCGCTGACCTCTACGATCGGGAAGCCGATGTGCTCGTAATCCGGAACATCGCGCCAATCGGTGAAATTACCGCCGGTACATTGCGCACCGCATTCGATGATATGCCCGGCCAGCGCGGCTTGGGCGAGTTTGTCGTAGTCATGCCACGACCAGCCGAACTCGTGCACCAGCGCTGCACTGACCACGGCACTGTCGACCACCCGCCCGGTGATGACGATGTCGGCGCCCAGGCGCAGTGCCTCGACAATGCCCGGTGCGCCGAGGTAGGCGTTGGTCGACACGCACATTGGTGGCAGCGGGGCGCCGCTGAACATCTCGGTGATGCCTTGGCCGGTGAGTGACTTGAGTTGCGGTTGCAGGTCATCGCCCAGCAGCACGGCGATTTTCAGCGCAGTGCCAGCCTTGTCACAGGCGGCTTGCAGGGCGGCGGCGCAAGCCAGCGGGTTGACCCCGCCGGCATTACTGATGACACGGATTTTCTGCTCGGCCAGTTGCGGCAGTAGCGGCGTCAGCACGTCGATGAAGTCGCTGGCGAATCCGGTCTGTGGGTCTTTCATGCGTGCGCCAGCCATGATCGACAGGGTGATCTCGGCCAGGTAATCGAACACCAGATAATCCAGGCGTCCTCCTGCCACAAGCTGAGCGGCGGCGGTCGACGTGTCACCCCAGAAGGCACTGGCGCATCCGATGCGGACGGTGGTTGGCATTTTTATCTCCGACTCAGGAACCTGCGACAGAAGTGTCTGGAGGCTACCAAGCAAGCGCTTGGTTTGTAAACACTTGAAACTATCTTCTGCCCGAGCGCTTGCTTGGTCGTCGCCAGCGGCTTAAATTGCGCGCAACCCTGCGGTTTCAGGGGGCAACAGACTGATCGACTGTAGGAGAGAACGGGTGGACGAGCAAAAAGCCCTCAGGGTCATGCGCGAATTGGTCGATGCAGGCCAGTTGACCGACCCGGACAGCGCTCGCGGCAAACTGCTGCAGGTGGCGGCTCATCTGTTCCGCAATAAAGGCTATGAACGCACCACGGTGCGCGATCTGGCCGGCGCGGTGGGGATTCAGTCGGGCAGCATTTTTCATCACTTCAAAAGCAAAGATGAAATTCTCCGTGCCGTGATGGAAGAAACCATTCGTTACAACACCGCGTTGATGCGCGCAGCGCTCGCCGAAGCGACCAGCGTGCGTGAGCGGGTGTTGGCGCTGATCCGTTGCGAGTTGCAGTCGATCATGGGCGGCAGCGGCGAAGCGATGGCGGTGCTGGTCTATGAATGGCGCTCTTTGTCCGAGGAAGGTCAGGCCAAGGTTCTCGCGTTGCGCGATGTCTATGAAGACATCTGGCTGCAAGTGCTCGGTGAGGCCAAGGACGCCGGGTTTATCCGCGGCGATGTTTTTATTACCCGACGTTTCCTCACTGGCGCACTGTCCTGGACGACCACTTGGTTTCGCGCGGGTGGCAGTTTGAGCCTTGATCAGTTGGCGGATGAAGCCCTGATTCTGGTCCTCGAAGAGCGTTGAGGCGCTTTCTATCCGTCCGGGAAACTGGCTAACTGGGCAAAACCGCCTAGCTTGAATGCATTGATCGATATTTTTTCGGGGAGTGGGGTGTTTTGAAGTTTTCGCCAATTCGGACAGTCGCGGGGTTAGCGCTCGCAGTGCTGGCTGCACTATGGGTATTGCCCGCTCAGGCAGCGCAATTGGTTCGGGTCGGCGCGGCGCATTTTCCGCCTTACACCGTTCGCCCGGAAAACGGTGCCGATACCGGTCTGTTACCCCAGTTGGTTGAGGCGCTTAATCGCCTGCAAAGCGACTATCAGTTCGTGCTTGTGCCGACGTCGATTCCCCGACGTTTCGGCGATTTCAAGCAAGGCCGGATCGACATGGCAATCTTCGAGAACCCTGATTGGGGCTGGAAGGAGATTCCCCACACCGACGTCGACATGGGCCTTGAAGATGCCGAGATCTTCGTCGCGCAGCGCGAGGAGGGTCGCCAGCAGAACTACTTTGCCGACCTCACCGGCAAACGCCTGGCGTTGTTCAGTGGTTATCACTACGAATTTGCCAACTTCAACGCCGACCAAAAATTCCTCACGCAGCATTTCAACGCCACGCTCACCTATTCCCACGACAGCAACCTGCTGATGGTGCTGCGCGGGCGGGCGGATATCGCGCTGGTGACCCGCTCCTATTTGAGTGATTACCTGCTGCGTAACGAAAAGGTGCGCGATGAGTTGTTGGTGTCGCAACGCATTGATCAGGTCTATCACCACTACGCCATTCTTCGCCCGACCGCGCCGATCAGTGGCGAAGCGTTCGGCAAGCTGCTACAGGGTTTGCGCGACAACGGCGAGATGCTGAAGATTTTCCAGCCGTACCAGATTGCCGTGGTGCCAGTGCCTCATCACTGAGGCACTGATTGACCTCCAAACCTAAATTTCCCCTCTTGGCTCACGTTCCATCGTTTAACTGTCAACGATTACCGTGAGCCCGACCCATGTCCAATCTGAATGACCTGACTGCCCTGGCCTTGCCATCGGGCAGCCAATTGGTAGCCGATGCAACCGAAAGCCGTCTGAGCCTGAGTCTGGACGGGCAACCGTTGATTCGCCTGCGTCTGGATCGCGAGGCCAAGGGGCCGATCCAGATCGATGAGCGTTTTGCCCTGCCGCCAGGCCAGGCGCTGTGGGCTGCCTGTTACTGGCTGTTCGCGCGGGACCCGCAGTGCCAGCAATTGACTTGGCAACTGGATCAGCCACCGACGCAGGCCTTGCTCAGCGGTTTGCTGGTGAGCACCGACGTGGCGGGTGAATACCGCTGCGAACGCACGCTGTTCTGGCAACTGCCGCAACCGTGGCTCGGCGCTTCGCTGACTGGCAGCTATCCGCAGCAAATGGTTGTCAGCGCTGGCAAGCGCCATCCGTTGCGACCGGTGAAGCCGCGCGGCGAGGTTTATCGGCGTTTTGATGCGCGTCTGGGCGCTTGGATTTCCCTGCGTACCGTCGAAATCGAAGCAGACCTGCCGCGCTTCAATCGCTGGCAGAACAGTCCGCGGGTGGCCAGTTTCTGGCAGGAAGAGGGCAGCCTTGAACAGCATCGCGACTACCTGACCAAGCTTGACACCGACCCGCACACCCTGACCCTGATCGGTTGTTTCGATGATCAGCCGTTTGCCTATTTCGAAGCCTATTGGGCCAAGGAGGATCGCATTGCACCGTTCTACGACGCGGACAATTACGATCGCGGCATTCACATGCTGGTAGGGGAGGAAGATCACCGTGGCCCGCACAAAGTGGCGAGTTGGTTATCGGCGCTGGTGCATTACCTGTTTCTCGATGATCCGCGCACTCAACGGGTGGTCGCTGAACCCCGTGCAGACAACGCGAAGATGATCGGCCATATGCAGAACCAGTGCTTTCATTGCGAGAAAGAGTTCGACTTCCCGCACAAACGCGCAGCGCTGATGATTCTGGGGCGTGAGCGGTTTTTTGATCGGTGCACATTGGCTTGATGATCGGGCCTCAGGATCTGAGTGATCCAGAGGCCGCCTTCGTGAGCAGGCTCGCGTCCACATGGGTTTGATGAACAAGACAAATCCAGTATGGAAGCTAGCCTGCTCGCGATTGGGAGCGCTGAAAACTCTGCGGGTTAGCGACGACCCACCGCCACGGCATCCCGACGACTGCCCGAGACCTTGCGGCAGTGCACCAGCGCATCACGAATCATGAAGTTGACCAGGGTCGGCGAAACGCCGAGTTCCTTGGCGATGTCCTTTTGCGGCACACCGTGCAAGCGGTACATCTCGAACGCATAGCGAGTGCGGCTGGGCAGCTCGGTCAGGGCGTCGGCGATGTGTTCCAGGGTCGAGAAGTTGATGTGCGAGATTTCTGGCGAAGCACCCTGAATGACTACGTTCAGCCCTTCCTCTTCAGGGCCGGAATACTTCTGCTCCAACGCCTGTTTGCGGTAGTGATCGATGGCCAGGTTGCGCACGATCTGGAACAGGTAGCTCAGTTGAGCCTTGATCGACGAGGTGATCTGTGGCGCCGATTGCAGTCGGAAAAACGCATCCTGCACCACGTCTTCGGCCCGCGATCGGCAGCCGGTAATGCGCGCTGCAATTTTGACCAGAATCAGTCGGTTGTCGACAAAGGCCTGAAGTAGCGGTGAATCGCACCTGCCTGTGGATACTTGTTCCGTCATGGAAATCACCTTGCTGCCAATAGGTTAGTGGGGCGCCTGGGGGAGGGGCGTCCTACACATCGAGCGACAAATTATGTTGAATGATAATGATTGTCAATTGAGAAAGAGAATTAATGATCCATGAGGGTGCGGTCTGGGAGGTGCGACACGCCGCCGCACCCCGGCGCCATTGGCTAGCCCGCTTGGCGACTAATTATTTCAAGACGTCGTCCGTTCTCATTGGTGAATGGTTGCGGGGTCACCACCCCGGCCAGACAGTATTCCCATGCCTTGCGTGGTCGGCGTAGACCGCGCCCTGCATGCCCTCGAAGGGCGTGACGCAGCAACCCGATTCCACTAGCAAGCCGAATTCAGGCAGGACACCCAATGACCGACGCGTTCGAACTCCCTAGCACCCTGGTCCACGCCCTCCAGCGCCGCGCGGCCCTGACGCCGGATCGACTGGCCTTGCGTTTTCTCGCCGAAAACGAAGAGCAGGCTGTGGTGCTCAGTTATCGCGAACTCGATCAGCGTGCACGCAGCATTGCTGCCGCGTTGCAGGCCGAAGCCGGGTTCGGTGATCGTGCGGTACTGTTGTTTCCCAGCGGCCCGGATTACGTCGCGGCGTTCTTTGGTTGTCTGTACGCGGGGGTGATCGCGGTACCGGCCTATCCACCGGAGTCTGCCCGTCGTCACCATCAGGCGCGATTGCTGTCGATCATCGCCGACGCCGAACCGCGTCTGTTGCTGACCAGCGCAGATCTGCGTGACGCCTTGCAGCAGATCGAAGGGGCGCCGCCGTTGCTGTGCGTCGACACCCTCGACAACACTCTGGCCGAGCGTTGGGTTGAACCGACCCTGTCGCCGGATCACATCGCCTTCCTGCAATACACCTCCGGCTCCACCGCGTTGCCCAAAGGCGTGCAAGTCAGTCACGGCAATCTGGTGGCCAACGAATTGCTGATCCGACACGGTTTTGGCATCGACGTGAACCCCGACGACGTGATCGTCAGTTGGCTGCCGCTGTACCACGACATGGGGCTGATTGGCGGTTTGCTCCAGCCGATTTTCAGCGGTGTGCCGTGCATCCTGATGTCGCCGGCGTACTTCCTCGGCCGGCCGTTGCGCTGGCTCGAAGCGATCAGCCAATACGGCGGCACCATCAGCGGCGGGCCGGATTTCGCTTACCGCTTGTGCAGCGAACGGGTCAGCGAATCGGCGCTTGAGCGTCTCGACCTGAGCCGCTGGCGTGTGGCGTATTCCGGCTCCGAGCCGATCCGCCTCGACACCCTGCAACGTTTCGCCGAAAAGTTCACCGTGTGCGGTTTCAGTGAAGACAGTTTCATGGCCTCGTACGGCCTGGCCGAAGCCACACTGTTTGTCGCCGGCACACCGCGCGGCACGGGCATTGCTGCGCTGCGCGTGGACGATCAGGCGCTGGCACAAAACCGCGCCGAGCCGGGTGACGGCAGCCCGATCATGAGTTGTGGCATCAGTCAGCCGGAACATGCGGTGCTGATCGTCGACCCCGCCCGTCTTGAAGCACTTGCCGATAACGCCGTCGGTGAAGTCTGGGCGGCCGGCCCGAGCATTGCTCAGGGCTATTGGCGCAACCCCGAGGCCAGTGCCAAGACCTTCGTTCAGCACGCCGGTCGCACCTGGCTGCGCACGGGTGACCTGGGTTTCATCCGCGACGGTGAGCTGTTCATCACCGGTCGTTTGAAAGACATGCTGATCGTGCGCGGTCACAACCTGTATCCGCAGGACATTGAGCAAATCGTCGAGCGCGAAGTGGAAGTGGTGCGCAAGGGGCGCGTGGCCGCGTTTGCGGTCAGCCAGGATGGCGAAGAGGGCATCGGCATTGCCGCAGAAATCAGCCGCAGCGTGCAGAAAGTCCTGGCGCCCGAAGCGCTGATCAACGCGATTCGCCAAGCGGTGGCCGAGGCTTGTCAGCAAGCACCGAGCGTGGTGGTGCTGCTCAATCCGGGCGCGTTGCCGAAGACGTCCAGCGGCAAACTTCAGCGCTCGGCCTGCCGCCTTCGTCTGGCCGATGGCAGCCTCGACAGCTACGCGGTGTTCCCTTCGGCTGCAGCCTCAAGCACCGAACCGGCCGTGCCAACCACTGACCTGCAAGCCCTGATCGGCCACATCTGGGCCGAGCAATTGAACGTCAAACAGGTCAACAACGACGATCACTTCTTCCTGCTCGGCGGTAACTCCATCGCCGCCACCCAAGTGATCGCCCGTGTTCGCGAAGCACTCGGCCTGGAACTGAACCTGCGCCTGCTGTTTGAAGCGCCGACCCTGTCTGCTTTTGCCGCCGCCGTGGCGCAACAGCAAGAAGATGGCGGCCACGCTCAGGGCGCAATCGCCGTTGTGCCGCGCACTGAGCCGATGGCGCAATCGCTGGCACAAAATCGTTTGTGGATCACCTGGCAACTGGACCCGCAAAGCAGCGCTTACACCATTCCCGGTGCCTTGCGTTTGCGCGGTGAGCTGGACGAAGACGCCTTGCGCCGCAGCTTTGAGCAACTGATCGAACGCCACGAATCCCTGCGCACGCGCTTCTTCGAACGTGACGGCGTGGCCCTGCAGCAAGTCGATGTGACGGCTCAATTCAACCTGCAACGGATCGACATCAGCGATCTGCCATTGCATGCGCGTGAAACCCGTGCGCAACAAATCCGCGAGGACGAAGCGCGCACTCCCTTTGATCTGCAAAAAGGTCCGTTGCTGTGGGTGAAGCTGATTCGTCTCGATGACGAAGACCACCAACTGCTGGTGACGATGCATCACATCATCGCTGATGGCTGGTCGCTGAACGTGCTGATCGATGAGTTCTCGCGCCTGTATGCCGCCGCCTCCCAAGGTGCTACCGCCCGTCTCGCGTCGTTGCCTACTCAGTACGCCGACTACGGCAGTTGGCAGCGTCAATGGCTGGCGCAAGGCGAGGGCGAGCGGCAACTGGCGTACTGGAAAGCGCAGTTGGGCGATGAGCATCCGACCCTGGCACTGGCCACCGATCATCCGCGCTCGGCTCAGCAACTTCATAGCGCCGCACGACACACGGTGCGTCTGAGCGTCAGCCTCAGCGAAGCGATCCGCAACACCGCGCAGGCGCACGAAGCGACGCCGTTCATGCTGCTGCTCTCGGCCTTCCAGAGTCTGTTGCACCGCTACAGCGGCCAGCGTGATATTCGCATCGGCGTGCCCAATGCCAACCGTCCGCGCCTGGAAACCCAGGGCCTGATTGGCTTCTTCATCAACACCCAAGTGCTGCGCGCGGAAGTCGATTCGCGCTCGTCGTTTGTCCAATTGCTGGCCCAGACCCGCCACGCCGTACTCGGTGCCCAGGCCCATCAGGATCTGCCGTTCGAACAACTGCTCGAAGCCTTCCCGCAGGCCCGTGAGCAAGGCCTGTTCCAGGTCATGTTCAACCACCAGCAACGCGATCTGAGTGCGCTCAAACGTCTGCCGGGTCTGCTCGCCGAGGAACTGCCGTGGCACAGCCGCGAAGCCAAGTTCGACCTGCAACTGCACAGCGAAGAAGACCGCAACGGGCGCCTGACCCTGTCCTTCGACTACGCCAATGAGCTGTTTGACGCCGCGACCATCGAGCGTCTGGCCGAGCATTTCAGCAACGTGTTGCGTGAGGTCTGTGAACGTCCGCAACAAGCCATCGGCGACCTGCAACTGTTGGCTGCCGCCGAGCACGATCAACAGCAACAGTGGAGCATTGCGCCGTGTACTGCGGCGCAACAATGGCTGCCGGAACTGCTCAATGAACAGGCACGCCAGACCCCCGAGCGCAGCGCACTGATCTGGGACGGTGGCAGCCTCGACTTTGCCCAGTTGCACACACAAGCCAACCGCCTTGCGCATTACCTGCGCGATAAAGGCGTTGGCCCGGATGTCTGCGTGGCCATCGCCGCCGAGCGTTCGCCGCAACTGTTGATCGGCCTGCTGGCGATCATCAAGGCAGGCGGCGCCTACGTGCCGCTGGACCCGGATTATCCGGCCGATCGCTTGGCCTACATGCTCAGCGACAGCGGCGTTGAACTGCTGCTGACCCAGACCGCACTGCTCGACCGCTTGCCGGCCAGCGAGGGTGTCAGCGTCATCGCCATGGACGCGCTGCATTTGGAGAACTGGCCAAGCCAGGCACCGGGTCTGTGCCTGCACGGCGACAACCTTGCCTACGTGATTTACACCTCCGGTTCCACCGGCCAACCCAAAGGCGTCGGCAACACCCACGCGGCGCTCGCTGAACGTTTGCAGTGGATGCAGAACAGCTATCGCCTCAACGAAACCGACGTGCTGATGCACAAAGCGCCGATCAGTTTCGACGTGTCGGTGTGGGAGTGCTTCTGGCCGCTGATCACCGGTGCCCGTTTGCTGATCGCCGGCCCCGGCGAGCACCGCGATCCGCATCGCATCGCCCAACTGGTCCAGCAGTACGGCGTGACCACGCTGCACTTCGTGCCGCCGCTGCTGGCGTTGTTTATCGACGAGCCACTCAGCGCCGAGTGCACCAGCCTGCGCCGGGTCTTCTCTGGCGGTGAAGCCTTGCCGGCGGAGCTGCGCAACCGCGTGCTCGCGCAATGGCCGGCGGTGCAACTGCACAACCGTTATGGCCCGACCGAAACCGCGATCAACGTCACCCATTGGCATTGCACCCGCGCCGATGGCGAGCGCTCGCCGATTGGCCGACCGCTGGGCAATGTGGTCTGCCGTGTGCTCGACGCCGATCTCAATCCAGTACCGGCCGGTGTACCCGGTGAACTGTGCATCAGCGGTAGCGGTCTGGCCCGTGGTTATCTCGCCCGCCCGGCACTGACCGCCGAACGTTTCGTGGCCGATCCATTGGGCGAGCAGGGCGCGCGGCTGTACCGCACTGGCGACCGCGCTCGCTGGACGTCGGATGGAGTGATCGAATACCTCGGCCGTCTCGATCAGCAGGTCAAACTGCGCGGTTTTCGCGTAGAACCGGAAGAAATCGAAGCGCGTCTGCTCGCTCAGGACGGCGTTGCCCAAGCCGTGGTGCAGGTGCGCGAGACCGCCGCCGGTGCGCAACTGATTGGCTATTTCACGGCCCTTGATGGCCGCGAAAAGCAGGACGCGCAGATCATTCGCCTGAAAACCGCATTGGCCGCCGAACTGCCGCAATACATGGTTCCGGCGCAACTGATGCGTCTGGACGAAATGCCCCTGAGCCCAAGCGGCAAACTCGATCGCCGCGCCTTGCCAGCGCCGCAATGGCAAGTGCGCGAACACGTCGAACCGGTCTCTGCGCTTGAGCAACAGATCGCCGGCATTTGGCGCGAAGTGCTCTGTCTGGCGAAAATCGGTCTGCGCGACGATTTCTTCGCCCTCGGCGGCCACTCGTTGCTGGCCACGCAAATCATCTCGCGTACTCGTCAGGCCTGCGACGTCGAACTGCCGTTGCGCGCCTTGTTCGAACACAGCGAACTCGGCGATTTCGCCGAGCAGATTCGCCTGATCCAGGTCAGTGGCCGCACCAACCGACAACCGCCGATTGCTGAAGTTGATCGCCGTCAGTCGGTGCCGCTGTCCTACTCACAGCAACGCATGTGGTTCCTCTGGCAAATGGAACCGGACAGCCCGGCGTACAACGTCGGCGGCATGGCTCGCCTGCGGGGCGTGTTGCATGTCGAGCATTTCGAGGCGGCATTGCAGGCGCTGATCCTGCGCCACGAAACCCTGCGCACCACGTTCCCCAGCGTCGACGGCGTGGCCCGTCAGCAAGTGCATGCCCAAACCGGTGTACGCATGGGCTGGAAGGATTTCTCCCAACTCGCCGCTGAGGTGCGTGAGCAAAACGTCCAGCTACTGGCCGACGCAGAGGCGCACCTGCCGTTCGACCTGGAAACCGGTCCGTTGCTGCGCGCCTGCCTGGTCAAGACTGCCGATCAGGAACATTACTTCGTCCTGACCCTGCACCACATTGTCACCGAAGGCTGGGCGATGGACATCTTTGCCCGCGAACTCAGCGCGTTGTACGAGGCGTTCGTCGATGACCGCGATTCGCCGCTCGAGCCGCTGCCGGTGCAATACCTCGACTACAGCGTCTGGCAGCGCGACTGGCTGGAGTCCGGCGAGCGTCAGCGCCAACTCGACTACTGGACGGCGCAATTGGGCCGCGAACATCCGCTGCTGGAATTGCCGGGCGACCGTCCGCGCCCGCCAGTGCAAAGCCATCAGGGTGAACTGTTTCGCTTCGATCTGAGCGACGGTCTCGCCGCTCGGGTTCGGGCGTTCAATGCGCAAAACGGTCTGACCCTGTTCATGACCATGACCGCCGCCCTCGCCACGCTGCTCTACCGCTACAGCGGCCAGACCGATCTGCGCATCGGCGCGCCGGTTGCCAACCGTATTCGTCCGGAAAGCGAAGGGCTGATCGGTGCGTTCCTCAACACGCAGGTGCTGCGGTGCCAGCTCGACGGGCAGATGTCGGTCGGCGAGTTGTTCGACCAGGTTCGCCATACGGTGATCGAAGGCCAGTCGCATCAGGACCTGCCGTTCGATCATCTGGTCGAGGCCTTGCAGCCACCGCGCAGCGCCGCGTACAACCCGCTGTTCCAGGTGATGTGCAACGTGCAGCGCTGGGAGTTCCAACAGAGCCGCACGCTCGCCGGCATGACTGTCGAGTACCTGGCCAACGATGCACGGGCGACCAAGTTCGACCTCAATCTGGAAGTCACCGATCTGGACCATCGCCTCGGTTGCTGCCTGACCTACAGCACGGATTTGTTCGATGAGCCGACCATCGCACGCATGGCCAGACATTGGTGCAACCTGCTCGAAGCACTGATCGCCGATCCGCAACAACGCCTCAGCGAACTGCCGCTACTCGATCAACCTGAACGCCAGCGATTGCTCGACAGCCTCGGCGTGGAGCCGGGCGAGCATCGCCTTGATCAGTGCATCCATCACCTGTTCGCCGAAAAGGCTTTGGCGCGAAAAGACGCACCGGCCCTGACTTTCGCCGGACAGACCCTGAGCTACAGCGAACTCGATGCCCGCGCCAATCGTCTGGCCTGGGCGCTGCGTGAGCGCGGCGTCGGGCCGCAAGTGCGGGTTGGTCTGGCGCTGGAGCGTTCGCTGGAAATGGTCATCGGCCTGCTGGCGATCCTCAAGGCCGGCGGCGCTTATGTGCCGCTGGACCCGGAATACCCGCTCGATCGTCTGCATTACATGATCGAAGACAGCCGCATCGGGCTGCTGCTCAGTGACCGCGCCCTGTTCAAAGCCCTGGGCTCATTGCCGTCGAGCGTGGCGCGCTGGTGCCTGGAGGATGATCGCGCCGCACTGGCCGATTACCCGGCCACCGAGCTGCCCTTCATTAGCCTGCCGCAACATCAGGCGTACCTGATTTACACCTCGGGCTCGACCGGCAAACCGAAAGGCGTAGTGGTCAGTCACGGTGAAATTGTCATGCACTGCCTCGCGGTAATCGAGCGTTTTGGCATGCGTGCGGATGACTGCGAGCTGCACTTCTATTCGATCAACTTCGACGCCGCCACCGAGCGTCTGCTGGTGCCGTTGCTCAGCGGTGCGCACGTTGTGCTGCGGGCGCAAGGGCAGTGGGATGCGCAAGAAATCTGCGGGCTGATTCGCCGTCATCGCATCAACGTTCTTGGCTTTACCCCCAGCTATGGCAGCCAGTTGGCGCAATGGCTGGCGACGCAAAACGACATCCTCCCGGTGCGCATGATCATCACCGGTGGCGAAGCGTTGACCGGCGAACACCTGCAGCGCATTCGTGCAGCGTTCAAACCGAGCCTGTTCTTCAACGCTTATGGCCCGACCGAAACCGTGGTCATGCCGCTGGCGAGTCTCGCTCCCCAGGTGCTGGAAGAAGGCGCCGGCAGCGTGCCGATCGGCAGCGTGATCGGCGCGCGCGTCGCTTACATTCTCGACGCCGGTCTGGCGCTGGTGCCGCAAGGCGCGACGGGTGAATTGTTCGTTGGCGGCGCGGGACTGGCTCAGGCCTATCACGACCGTGCGGGCATCACCGCCGAACGCTTTGTCGCTGATCCGTTTGCGACCGATGGCGCACGCATGTACCGCACCGGCGACCTGGTGCGCCAGCGCTCCGACGGTCTGGTGGAGTACTTGGGGCGCATCGACCATCAGGTGAAAATCCGTGGTTTCCGTATCGAGTTGGGCGAAATCGAAACGCGCTTGCTCGATCACGACGCGATCCGTGAAGCGGTGGTGCTGGCACTGGACACACCGAGCGGTCAGCAATTGGTGGCCTATCTGGTGACGGCGCTTGCCGATCAAGTCGAAGCCAGACAGGCCGAACTGCGTGAAGCCCTCAAGTCGCATCTGAAGGCAAAACTGCCGGATTACATGGTGCCGACGCACCTGATTCTGCTGGCAAGCATGCCGCTGACGGCCAATGGCAAACTCGACCGCCGCGCCTTGCCGGCGCCGGATCCGGAGCTCAATCGTCAGGACTACGTCGCCCCCAACAGTGAACTGGAGCAGACCCTGGCACAGATCTGGTGCGACGTGCTCAACGTCGAACGGGTCGGTCTCAACGACAACTTCTTCGAACTCGGCGGCGACTCGATCCTGTCGATTCAAGTGGTCAGTCGTGCGCGACAGCAGGGTATTCATTTCAGCCCGCGTGATCTGTTCCAGCACCAGACCGTGCAGACGCTGGCCGCTGTGGCCAGTCGCACGCAGCAGGTGACGGCCGAACAAGGTCGGGTTGTTGGCGAGTCGCCAATGACGCCAATCCAGCACTGGTTTTTCGACACGGACATCCCTGAGCGTCAGCACTGGAACCAGGCGTTGTTGCTGGAACCGACCGTGAGGCTGGAACCTCATCGTCTGGAGCAGGCACTGTGGGCAGTGATTGAACAGCACGATGCCTTGCGCCTGCGTTTCAGCCAAGTCGCAGGCGAGTGGCAAGCGACGCATCAGCCCGTGTCTGAAGCGGTCGTGTTGTGGCAGGTGCGTGTCACGTCGATGGACAAGTGTGAAGCACTGTTCGCCGATGCCCAGCGCCGTCTCGATCTGCAAAACGGCCCGTTGCTGCGCGCTTTGCTGGTCGACGGCCCGCAAGGGCAGCAACGTCTGTTTATTGCTATCCATCACCTGGTGGTTGACGGTGTGTCGTGGCGGGTATTGCTCGACGATCTGCAAACCGTGTATAGCCAACTCGACAACGGGCAGTCGCTGAAACTGCCGGCGAAAACCAGCGCCTTCAAGGACTGGGCGGCACGCTTGCAGGCTTACGCGGGCAGCGAGTCCCTGCGTGAAGAATTGAGTTGGTGGCAGTCGCAACTGGCCGGCCCGAACGCTGACCTGCCGTGCGAAAACCCGCAGGGCGACCAACACCATCGTCACGCGCAAACCGTCAGCGTGCGACTCGATGCCGAGCGCACTCAACAACTGCTGCAAGCGGCGCCGCGTGCCTATCGCACTCAGGTCAACGACCTGCTGCTGACTGCGTTGGCCCGCGTCTTGTGCCGCTGGAGCGGTCAGCCGTCGGCGCTGATTCAACTCGAAGGCCACGGCCGCGAAACCCTGTTCGACGAGATCGACCTGACCCGCACCGTCGGCTGGTTCACCAGCGCCTATCCATTACGCCTGACCCCGCACAATATCGAAGAGGCTGCCGGGCAGGGCGCTTCGATCAAGGCGATCAAGGAACAACTGCGCGCCGTGCCGCACAAAGGTCTGGGCTATGGTGTGCTGCGTTATCTGGCCGATGACGTCTGCCAGCGCAGCATGGCGGCGTTACCGAATGCGCCGGTCACCTTCAATTACCTCGGTCAGTTCGACCAGAGTTTCGGCAGTCATGCGCTGTTCCGTCCGCTGGACGAGCCGGTCGGTGCCGCCCACGATCCACAGGCGCCGCTGCCGAACGAGTTGAGCATCGACAGTCAGGTCTATGGCGGTGAACTGCTGCTGCGCTGGACCTTCAGCGACGAGCGTTACAACGCGCAGACCATCAATGAGCTGGCCGCTGCCTACCTCGGCGAACTGCAAAGCCTGATCGCTCACTGCGTGCAAAGCGAGGCCGGCGGCCTGACGCCGTCGGACTTCCCGCTGGCCAAACTGACCCAGGCACAACTCGATGCCTTGCCGGTGCCGGCCGCGCACATCGAAGACGTCTATCCGCTGACCCCAATGCAGGAAGGCATGCTCCTGCACACCTTGCTCGAACCGGGCACCGGTCTGTACTACATGCAGGATCGTTATCGCATCAACAGCGAACTCGACCCCGAGCGTTTCGCTCAGGCCTGGCAAGCGGTGGTCGCCCGTCACGAAGCGTTGCGTGCGTCGTTCTGCTGGAACGTCGGCGAAGACATGCTGCAAGTGATCCACACCCCGGGGCGCACGCCGATCGAATATCTGGACTGGAGCGCCATCGCCGACACCGAGCAGGAACCCAAGCTGCAAGCGCTGCTCAAAAGCGAGCGCGAGGCCGGCTTCGATCTGCTCGATCAGGCACCGTTCCACCTGCGTCTGATCAAGGTTGGCGCGGCGCGTTACTGGTTCATGATGAGCAACCACCACATCCTTATCGATGCCTGGTGCCGTTCGTTGTTGATGAACGACTTCTTCGAGATCTACACCGCCCTCGGCGAGGGCCGCGAAGCACAGTTGTCGGTGCCGCCGCGCTATCGCGATTACATCGCTTGGTTGCAACGCCAGAGCCTGGCCGAGGCGCGGCAGTGGTGGCAGCAGAATCTGCAAGGGTTCGAACGCACCACGCCGATCCCCAGCGACCGGCCGTTCCTGCGTGAACACGCCGGTGACAGCGGCGGCATGATCGTCGGCGACCGCTACACCCGTCTCAATGTCGAGGACGGTGCACGTCTGCGTGAGCTGGCGCAGGCCCACCAACTGACCATCAACACCTTCGCCCAAGCGGCGTGGGCACTGGTGCTGCGACGCCTGAGCGGTGATCGTGACGTGCTGTTTGGTGTCACCGTGGCCGGGCGTCCGGTGGACATGCCGCAGATGCAACGCACCGTTGGCCTGTTCATTAACAGTGTCGCGCTGCGGGTGCAGATGCCGGCGGACGATCAGCGCTGTGGCGTGCGCCAGTGGCTCAGTGGTTTGCTCGACAGCAACATGCAACTGCGCGAGTACGAATACCTGCCGCTGGTGAACATTCAGGAACAGAGCGAATTGCCCAAAGGCCAGCCGCTGTTCGACAGCCTGTTCGTGTTTGAAAACGCCCCGGTGGAAGTCTCGGTGCTGGACCGGGCGCAGAGCCTGAATGCAACCTCGGATTCGGGCCGCACCCACACCAACTTCCCGCTGACGGCGGTGTGCTACCCGGGCGATGACCTCGGTCTGCACCTGTCTTATGACCAGCGTTATTTCGACGAATCGACGGTCGAGCGCATGCTCGGCGAGTTCAAGCGACTGCTGCTGGCGCTGATCGACGGCTTCCATGGTGACATGGCCGATTTGCCGCTGCTGGGTCGCGAAGAACAAGATTTTCTGCTGCACGGCTGCAACCAGAGCGCTCACGACTATCCGTTGGAGCACAGCTACGTGTCGCTGTTCGAAGCGCAGGTTGCGCAACATCCGCAACGCATCGCCGCCCGTTATCTCGATCAGCAATTGAGCTACGAGGCGCTGAACCACAACGCCAACCGCCTTGGTCATGCACTGGTTGCGGCCGGCGTGCAGATGGATCAACCGGTGGCGTTGCTGGCCGAACGTAACCTCGATCTGCTGGGCATGATCATCGGCAGCTTCAAGGCCGGTGCCGGTTACCTGCCGCTGGACCCGGGCCTGCCGAGTCAGCGTCTGCAACGGATCATCGAACTGAGCCGCACGCCGGTGCTGGTGTGCAGCGAGGCGTGCCGTGAACAGGCGCAGGTCTTGCTGGACGAATTCAGTTGCGCCAACCGCCCACGGTTGTTGGTCTGGGAAGAGGTTCAGGCCCTGGCGACGTCGATGGAAAACCCGGGCATTCACAGTGGCCCGGACAACCTCGCTTATGTGATCTACACCTCGGGCTCCACCGGTTTGCCGAAGGGTGTGATGGTCGAACAGCGCGGCATGCTCAACAACCAGTTGAGCAAGCGCCCGTACCTCGATTTGAGCGAGGCCGACGTGATCGCGCAGACCGCTTCGCAAAGCTTCGACATTTCCGTCTGGCAGTTCCTCGCCGCGCCGCTGTTCGGGGCGCGAGTGGACATCGTGCCGAACACCATCGCCCACGATCCGCAAGGTTTGCTGGCGCATGTGCAGGTGCAGGGCATCACTGTGCTGGAGAGCGTGCCGTCACTGATTCAGGGCATGCTGGCCTCGGATCACCTGAGCCTCGACGGTCTGCGCTGGATGCTACCGACCGGCGAGGCGATGCCGCCGGAGCTGGCGCACCAATGGCTGCAGCGTTACCCGCAGATCGGTCTGGTCAACGCTTACGGCCCGGCGGAATGTTCCGATGACGTGGCGTTCTACCGTGTGGACATGGCCTCGACTCGCGGCAGCTATCTGCCGATCGGCACACCCACCGACAACAACGTGCTGTATCTGCTTGATGGCGCGCTGGAACTGGTGCCGTTGGGTGCGGTGGGGGAATTGTGCGTGGCCGGCACCGGGGTCGGGCGCGGTTATGTCAGCGATCCGCTGCGCACTGCGCCGGTGTTTGTACCGAATCCGTTCGGTGCGCCGGGCGAGCGTCTGTATCGCACCGGTGACCTGGCGCGGCGGCGTAGCGATGGCGTGCTGGAATACGTCGGCCGCGTCGATCATCAGGTGAAGATTCGCGGTTACCGGATCGAATTGGGTGAGATCGAAGCGCGTCTGCACGAACAACCGCAATTGCGCGATGCGGCGGTCGGGGTGCAGGAGGGCGTCAACGGCAAGCACTTGGTCGGCTATCTGGTTGCGGCGGATTGCGCGCTCAACCCCGACGAACGTCTGGAGCGCATCAAACAACGCCTGCGCAGCGAATTGCCGGAGTACATGGTGCCGCTGCACTGGTTGTGGCTTGCGCAGTTGCCGCTCAACAGCAACGGCAAACTGGATCGCAAAGCGTTGCCGGCGCTGGAGATCGGTCAGTTGCAGAGCCGCGATTATCGGGCGCCACGCAATGAGCTTGAGCAGACCCTGGCGGGTATTTGGGCTGAGGTGTTGAAGGTCGAGAAGGTCGGCGTGCGCGACAACTTCTTCGAGCTGGGCGGGCATTCTTTGCTGGCCACGCAGATTGCTTCGCGGGTGCAGAAAACCCTGCAACGCGACGTGCCGCTGCGGGCGATGTTCGAGTGCAGCACGGTCGAGGCGCTGGCCGAATACATTGAGGGGCTGGCGGCCAGCGATATCACCGAGGAGAAGGTGGATCGCTTGAATGATCTGATGGCGCAGCTGGAGGGTTTGTAGTCTCCGGCATCATTGAACTCAACACACTTCAACCGCCACATTCGAGTACATTTTCAAGGTTGACGACCCCGAACCGGCAGCTCAGTCTGCCGGTTCACTTTTTTACCGCGCAGGTGAATCGATGCCCTTTTTCACGGTGGACGGACAAGCACTTCATTACATTGATCAAGGCACAGGCCCCGCCGTGTTGCTGGCCGGCAGCTATTTGTGGGACCAGGCCATGTGGGCGCCGCAGATCGCCGCGTTATCGCCGCACTATCGAGTGATTGCGCTGGATCTGTGGGGCCATGGCGAATCCGGGCGGCTGCCCGATGGCACTCAGTCGCTGGATGACATTGCCCGTCAGGCGCAGGCGTTGCTCGATCATCTGGGCATCGACAAGGTCACGCTGGTCGGGCTGTCGGTGGGTGGCATGTGGGGCGTGCGTCTGGCGCTGTCGGCACCGCAGCGGCTCAAGGGGCTGGTGCTGATGGACACTTACGTTGGCGTCGAACCCGAACCCACCCGTCAGTACTACTTCTCGCTGTTTAAACAGATCGAGGAAACCGGGGAAATCTCTGAACAGTTGCTCGACATCGTCGTGCCGATCTTCTTCCGGCCGGGCATTGATCCGCAGTCGGCGTTGTATCAGGGTTTTCGCGCAAAACTCGCGGCTTACACTGCTGACCGGCTACGCGAAAGCATCGTGCCGATGGGGCGCATCACCTTTGGTCGTGATGACCTGTTGCCGCGTTTGGGTGAGCTGAATGCAGCGACCACACTGGTGCTGTGCGGCGATCAGGACAAACCACGGCCACCGTCGGAAGCGCAGGAAATGGCAGAGCTGATCGGTTGCCCGTGGGTACTGGTGCCAGAGGCGGGGCATATCTCCAATCTGGAGAATCCGGCGTTTGTGACTCAAGTGCTGTTCAACTTCCTGAGTGAGCGCAACGGTTAGACCGCGTCATCGTTCTTCGCGAGCGAGCCCGCGCCCACAGAAGGATGGCATTCCACTGTGGGAGCGGGCTCGTTTGCGAAGGGGCAGTAGCCTCAACAATGTCCAGTGTTATTTAGGCCCAAGAATCTTCGCCAACTTGTCCGGCGTCGGCGCGCCTTGTTGCTGTTGCAGTTCGCCCTTGTCGTCCATATAGAAAATCGCTGGCGTGGCTTGCAGGTCCAGGTCTTCCATCAACTGCATGTTTGCCGCCAGTTTGGTCTGCACCGCCGCCGGGATGTCTTTCAACGCCTTGAGCGAACTGCCTTTGCCTGCCTTTTCGTGGTCTTGCAGGGCCTTTGCCGGATCCTTGGCGGCCAGCAGCGCAGCAGATTTACCCGGGCTGTCTTCGCGAATGATCCCGACCATGATGTGCCGTAATTGCACCTTGCCGGAGTTGACCCACGGCCGTGCCTGTTCCCAGAACATGTTGCAATACGGGCAGTTCGGGTCGCTGAACAGGTACACCGTGCGGGGTGCATCCTTGTTGCCGTCCTGAATCCAGTTGCTCGCTTCAAACTTGGCCCAGACTTCCTTGGCCATCGGCGCGTAGACCAGTTTTTGCAGCGGTTCGCTGCTCAGGTCCTTGCCGTCGGCGTCGTACAGGTTGCCCAGCAAAACGTGTTGACCGTCCGGGGTCAGGTACAGCGCCATGCCACGGTTCTGGTATTGCGCGGCATAACCACGCAAGCCGTCCGGGGCGTCGAACTGGCCGACGATTTTTGCGCCTTTGGCTTCGATCTTTTTGATCGCGGCCGGTAACTCTTCAGCGGCCTGAACGGACGGCAGGTGGAGCAGGGCTGTGCCCAGGGTCAGCGTCAGCAGGTGGCGGAGGCGGTGCATGGCAGTTTCCTTGCAGAGGTGGCCGGGCCTGTGGCTCGGTTCGGGGCGTCGAAGTTTTCCAGGGCGCGGGCCAGACTGGCGTTGGACAGTTCGCCCAGATGACTGGCCAACAGCCGGCCGTCAGGGCTATAGAACAGGGTAGTGGGTAATGCCATGGAACCCACGGCCTGACCCAGGCGGCCGCCACGGTCGAACAACACGTTGCTCAGGCTCAGACCCTGGGTTTCGAGAAACGTCGCCACGCTCTGCATGCTTTCGGCCTGATTGACGAACAGGAAGGTCAAATCGGGGCGTTGCTGTTGGGCACTTTCCAGTACCGGCATCTCCCGCCGGCAGGGCGGGCACCAGGTCGCCCACAGGTTGATCACCAGTGGCCCGCCCTGATAGTCGCTGAGTTTGATGGTCTCCCCGGCCGCGTTGCGCAGAGAGATGTCCGGCAAGCGGGTACCTTGTTCGTAGATATTCAACGACAAGGTCGCCAGCAGCCAGAAGGCCACGCCGCTGGCGACGCCGAACCCCAGCGGTCGACGCCCCCCCGGGCGACGCCAGCCACGATACAGCGCCGCCAACAGCAATACGATCACCCCCGGCCAGGCAAGAAAACCACCATCGCGCAGGTCGATGATCTGCCACGGATCATTGCGATAGTGGCTCCAGTACATGGCGACAAATGCGATGCGGGCCGCGAGTATGCCGAGCAGAAACAGGCAGAACAACGCTGACTCGGGGTTATCGCCACCACGCTTGGCCACCCGCCAGCCAACAAAGGTTGCCAGTGCCAATGCACTGATCAGCAGCAGGTGATTAAGTGCGATGGCAAACGTGCCGAGGGTGAAGGTCAGCATCAGTTGGCGTCTCGGGTGGCGGTCCAGCGTTGCAGGAACGTATCGGCATCGACTTCACCGGTAATGCGCTGGCTACGGCGTTCCTCGCCGTCGGCGCCGATCCACACGAAGCTGGGTGGTCCCGGTACTTTGTAGCGACCGAGCAGTTCACGGCTGGCGGCGTTGTCGGCGGTGACATCCAGTCGCAGCAGGCGCACATCGCTCAGTGCCTGCATCACCTTGTCCTTGCCGAACACCTGCTTTTCCATGACTTTGCACGACACGCACCAGTCGGCGTAGTAATCGAGCAGCACCCACTGGCCCTGGGCCTTGGCGGTATCCAGTTCGCGTTGCAGTGCCGCCGGATCCTTGAGAGTGGTGAACGCGTCATGGCCACTCGTTGCGGCGTTGGTGACACGGCCGGCGCTGTAGACCTGCAACGGCTGGTACGGATCGTCGCTGCCGCCAGCGGCGCCGATCACCAGCAAACTGCCCCACAACCCGAGCAGCAAGGACGTGGCACCGAACATCTGGGCAACCCGGCCATAACCGTCGGATTGTTTCCAGGCGCTATAAGCGGCGATCAACAACAGGGCACCGCACAAACCCTGCCACAAAGACGGATCCAGCACCGGGCGCAACATCAACAATGCGGTGGCGAGGAACAGGAAGCCGAACACGCCTTTGAGCAGGTTCATCCAGTCACCGGGTTTTGGCAGGAAGCGATTGCCGACCGTCACCAGCAGCAACAGCGGTACGCCAATGCCGATCCCCAGCGCGAACAGAATCAGACCGCCATGCAGGGCGTTACCGCTCTGTGCGATGTACAGCAGCGCACCGGCCAGTGGCGCGGTCATGCAGGGGCCCACCAGCAAACCGGACAGCGCGCCGAGTACACCCGCGCCAATCAGGCTGCCACCGGTGCGGCTGCGCGAAGCGTGTTCCAGTCGGTCCCGCAGCGCGACCGGCAATTGCAGTTCAAAGAAACCGAACATCGGCAATGCCAGCACCACGAACACGGCGGCGAAGGCACCCAGCAGCCAAGGATTTTGCAACCAGGCCTGCAGGTTCGCCCCCAGCAGTGCGGCGATCACGCCCATCGCGGCATACACCAGTGCCATGCAGATCACATAACTGCTGGCCAGCGCGAAACCGCGACGTGGCGTCGCGCCACTGCCGACAATCATCCCGGCCAGGATGGGCAGCATCGGCAATGTGCAAGGGGTGAACGCCAATAGCAGGCCAAGGCCGAAAAACACCAGCAGGCTCCAGCCCAGCGCCCGTTGTTGCAGGCTGCTGGCCAGGGCTTGATCCGGTGCCTCGGCGCTCGCATTGGTTTGCGCTTCGCCCCCGAGGTCGATGACCCGGGTTTGCGGCGGATAACACAAGCCCGCATCGGCACAGCCCTGGTAGCTGACTTTGATTTGACCGGTGGCCGCCGCAGGAATTTTTACCTCCAGCCCTTGGCGATACACCGGTTGTTCACCGAAAAACTCGTCGCTGTGGGATTCGCCCTCGGGCAGTGCCGGCTGCTGCTCGGCCGTCAGCCCGTCGAATTTCAGGCGTTTCTGGTACAGGTAGTAGCCGTCTGTAATTTGCCAGAATAGCTGGGTTTCACCGGATTCCAGGCGTTCGGACGTGAGCGCGAACGCCTGGTCGACCGGTAGAAACTCGGGTTTTGTTTCAAATGGATTGTTTCCTGCCTGGGCCAGACTCGAAATCAGAAGCGCAAACAGTAGAAAGAAATGACGCATGTAGGAGCCTTGTCCCTGTGCAAGTGAAGCGCAGAATGGGCGGTGGCGATTAACCGATGATTAACCGCGCCCTGTGAAGCCTCTTGGCGAGTCAGTCACGCAACAGTCCTGGCCAGGTACCGTCATTGACCGACATTGGGCCGTACGTTAGTGAATTGTCCATGTCGTATCTCAGGTACTCGTGGTTGGTCAGGAAAATGTAAAGCACTGAGCTGTCCGATGTACGATCATTTTGTGCAACGGAAATCATTCGATGTTTATAGCGCGACAAGCCCGGCCAATTATTCTCGTTGATCGTTCTGTGACTGATCGTGTCGCGTGCCAGGTTTAAGCTGAGGGTAGTGCCATCGCTTAACAGAAACCGGAAATATTTGTCTTTTGCGAGAATCGGCCACCAGGTACCTCCGATAATTCGCTCAAAGTACGGTTTCAGGCGGTGCCACATTGAATGTTCGAGGAGCTGGTGGCCCATGACTTTGTCGGTATCCTGGTTGTACCACGTCACCACCGGAGTTTTATCCTGATAAGAGAACAACCACAGAATATCGCGGTCATCGAAGAATACTTTCTCCCGAGGGATTCCGGTTGTAGTGAAGCCGAAACGCAGGTTTTTTACGTCATTGAGAGTGTCCCAGCGACCCTTGACAGGTGTGGGGTAACCCTCCGGTACTTCATTGTCACCAATGTTGAAGCGTGAGTAGGTGTTGGTGTCTTTGAAGAAAAAATAAATCCGGTCTTCTCCTGCGCGCCAGTCCACAGCGACAAAATTTTTTAATTCAGGCATGTCTGATTCCATTCATATAAAAGCGGTAAGTTTGCTGCTTTAAGGTTTGTTTGTACGGCGGCTGTCACACAATGGCTCAGTCGCGCAGCAGCCCCGGCCAATTGGTTTCATTGATGTTGTGCGGGCCGGATACGAGCCGGTCTGTCAGTATGTTGTAAACAAGGTATTGGTTGCCGGTCAGGAAGATATACCAATAGCTGTCTGCGAAAGTCCGATCATTTTGTGCGCCGGTGATGATCCGGTTTTTATAAGGAACAAGGGCGCCCAGCCTATGCTGGCCCAACGCATTGCGGGTCAGTGTTTTTGCTCTGAAGTCGAACGTCAGGTAATGCCCGTCATTGAGGATGAATCTGAACAGGAAAGAATGGCCCGTAATCTCTGCCCATGTACCGGTAATGATCTTGTCAAAGTAAGGAAGTATCGGCTTCCAGAGCGTGTCGGCCAATTTGTAAATGCCCGATACTTTGTCTTCGTCCTGGTTGTACTTGCAGACTGTCGGCGTGTCGCCGTTGTAGAAGAACAGCCAGGCGATATCTTCGTCGCTGCCGGCGTTAAACCCCAGTGACGTGGTGGTGAAGCCGAAGCGCAAGTGTTTGGTGTACGGGTCGAACTTGTCCCAGCTGCCTTTAGTGGGGCCGGGATAGCCGTCCGGCACTTGTCGGTCGCCGATATCGAATCGAGAATAGGTGTCGGTGTCTTTGAAAAAGAAGTAAATGCGATCGGGGCCAGAGCGCCAGTCGACGGCGACGAAGTTTTTTAATTGACGCATGTTTTAAGTCCATTTAATCAGGGTTGTTTTTGTGAGGCGTGTTCAAACTATCTGGAAAAGTTATTTGTATGTAGTGAAAAGGTGTGGTTTTTTATTTCTGGAAGCGCTGGATGGACATGATCTAGCGCAACATCCGACTATTGGAGTGGGCGATCACAGGGTGCTGGCCCGCTCGATTGTTCGCTGTGCTTTGCGTCACACGCGGGGATCGCCATAATTGCGGCTTAATCCTCACTTGCTTCACTCACGTCTTTTGCTCAGGGAGCTGCCATGCACGTACTGGTTTGTGAAGACGATGAGTTGATCGCCAGCGGTATCGTCGCCGGTCTCACTGCCCAGGGCTTGACTGTGGAGCACGTCAACACCGCGTCCAAGGCGCGGGCGATACTCAAGGTCGCCGAGTTTGACGTGATGGTGCTTGATCTCGGCCTGCCCGACGAAGATGGCCTCAAACTGTTGCAGCAGCTACGCCAACAAGGCCTGGAGATTCCCGTGCTGATTCTGACTGCACGCGATTCGGTCACCGACCGCGTCAACGGCTTGCAGGCCGGCGCTGACGATTACTTGCTCAAACCGTTTGATCTGCGTGAGCTTTTTGCGCGTCTGCAAACCCTGCTGCGTCGAGTGGCCGGGCGCAGCGTCAACCTGATTGAACACGGTGCGCTGACCTACGACCCGAGCAGCCGTGAAACCACCCTGGCCGGGCAGCCGGTGGATTTGTCGCGACGCGAACAATCGCTGCTCCAAGCCCTCCTGCACAACCGGGGCCGAGTGCTTTCCACCGAACAATTGAAAGACAGCGTCTACGGTTTCAATGATGAGCTGGAAAGCAACGCGCTGAACGTGCATATCCATCACCTGCGCAGCAAACTGGGCAAAGGCATTGTCGAGACTGTGCGAGGGCTGGGCTATCGCCTCGGGCCGGCCGATGGTGGAGATCAGAACAAGTGATGAGTCTGCGATTGCGCCTGAGCCTGACCCTCGGCGCTGCGTTTGCGCTGATCTGGGCGCTGGCAGCGGCGTGGATGCTCAGCGATCTGCGCAATCAGATGATGTTTTCCCTCGATCAGCGTCTGGTGGCTTCAGCACGCATGGTTGCCGGGCTGCTGGAGCAACTGCCGGCCTTGCCGAGCAAAGGAGAGGGCACTCATTTCAGTGCCGAGCAACTGAACATTCCCGGCGGCATGGCCTGTCAGGTCAGTTCGCTGCGCGGGGAGATTCTCGCCCGCAGTCACAACCATCCTGAACAAGCGCTGGAGGCCGAGAAAATGGGCTTCCACGACCAGATGATCGACGGCGCGCCGTGGCGCAGTTTCACCCTCGCCCGGGGCGATGTGCGGATCACCACGGCGGACCGGCAGATTGAACGCGAAGCCCTGAACATGTCGATCCTGCTGGCGGCGTCGGTGCCGGTGGGGGTGGCGTTACTCGGATGTCTGTGCCTGCTGTGGCTGGGGATCGGCCAAGGGCTGGCGCCGCTCAACCGTCTGCGCGAAGCTTTGATGCGGCGTAATGCCGATTCGCTTGAGCCGTTGCAGTTGCAGTCGTTTCCCAGCGAACTGAAGCCTTTGCTCGACACCCAGAATCAGTTGTTCCAGCGCATCGGCAAGACCATCGAACGTGAACGTCGCCTGACCGGTGACGCCGCCCACGAACTGCGCAGCCCGCTGACGGCGATCAAGACGCACCTGCAAGTGGCACGCATGACCGACGGCAGTGCCCGCGATCAGTCGCTGGCACGGGCCGAGGAGGGCGCCGACCGTCTGCATCGCACGCTTGAGCAGTTGCTGTTGCTGGCGCGGGTTGAGGGCAGTCTCTCGTTTGATGACGGTTCGCAATGCAGCGCCGAACAAGTGGCCAGACTCGCCATTCAGGACGCCACGGGTGGTGAACGTCAGCGGATCGAATTGCAGGTGCCGGCCAATCTCTCGGCCGCGCCATTGCAAATGCCAGCGGTGCTGTCGATTGCCGCGCTGCGCAATTTGCTCGACAACGCCCTGCGCCACACGCCCGAGGACTGTGCGGTCGAGGTGAGCCTGGAAACCATCGGCAACCGCGTACGCTTTGTCGTGCGTGACCACGGCCCCGGCATTGCGCAGGACGATCTGCAGCATCTGACCCAGCGCTTCTGGCGCAATGGCCAGAGCACGGGCTGCGGCCTGGGCCTGGCGATTGTTCAGGCAATCGTCCAGCGTTGCGACTGCGCGCTGCATTTCGACAGCCGCCCGGACGGGTTGCGGGTTGAACTGACCATGCCGTTGCAACCGGCCTGAATCCAGCATGAATCCCACAAAGGATCAGTGTTTTGGCTCATCAAATGTAACTTCTCGGCGTTCGCTATCCGGCTGGCTTGGGGTTAAGGTCACCCAAGCTTTGACTCAATGGATTGAGGGAACTGCGCCATGGAAGCACCCATCTGCATTCGTCCGGCCATTCTGGCCGACGTCGGAATCATCAGCCGTATCATCGAACATTCGATCCGTTTCGGTTGTGCGCTCGATCATCGCAATGACCCGCTGCTCGTCAGTGGCTGGACCCGACAGCATAGCGCTGACGCCATCAGTGCCCGGCTCGCCGATCCGCACTTCTACTTGAGTATCGCTTTGCAGGCGGACAAGCCGGTCGGTGTCGGCATGGCCCGGGTCAGCGGCGACATTGTGTTCTGCTATGTACAGCCGCAATCCTTTCGCCGTGGCGTGGGGCGGGCGCTGATGAATGATCTTGAAGGCTGGTTGCGGGTTCGGGGGGCGCTTCACGCCCACCTCAACAGCACTTGCACCGGTGAAGCCTTTTATCGTCATCTGGGGTATCACGAATCCGAACCATCCCTGGCACACCAAGGCTTGCAGGTCCTGCCCATGTACAAGCCGTTGCCGTTGACCGGATGACGAGTCGATCAAGGGCCTAAATCCTCACCTCGCTTAAGCGTTTCCAGAACAGGAAAACCTGCAAGTGCGCGCCGTGACTGGAATGCGTAATTGTCGGGTGTGCTGTTTTGGTCGCTATCCATAGCCAATTGAGGGGTCGAGAGATGTCAGTCGCCACCAGCCTTATCGAAGCGTCGTCGGCCCGGGTCATCTCGGCGCCAGCGGAAACCCTGTATCAGTTCAATGAATCGCCATTGCTGGCCCGTCAGGCCCGGCAGGAATCCAATGCCCGCAGCTATCCACGCCGCATTCCGCTGGCACTCAAGCGCGCCAGGGGCTTGTATGTCGAAGACGTCGAGGGGCGTACTTTCATCGACTGCCTGGCCGGTGCCGGCACGTTGGCGCTGGGGCATAACCATCCGGTGGTGATCGAGGCGATCCAGCAGGTGCTGGCCGATGAATTGCCGCTGCATACGCTGGACCTGACCACCCCGGTCAAGGATCAGTTTGTCCAGGATCTGTTCGGCCTGCTGCCCCCGGCGCTGGCGGCGCAAGCGAAAATCCAGTTCTGCGGCCCGACCGGCACTGATGCAGTGGAAGCGGCGTTGAAACTGGTGCGCACCGCCACCGGGCGCAGTACGGTGCTGTCGTTCTCCGGCGGTTATCACGGCATGAGCCAGGGGGCATTGAGCCTGATGGGCAGCCTGGGGCCGAAAAAACCGCTGGGGGCTTTGCTCAGCAGCGGCGTGCAGTTCATGCCATTCCCGTATGACTACCGTTGCCCGTTTGGCCTCGGTGGCGCGGCGGGGGTGAAGGCAAACCTGAGCTATCTGGAAAACCTGCTGAACGATCCTGAAGCGGGCGTGCAATTGCCTGCGGCGGTGATCGTCGAGGCGGTGCAGGGCGAGGGCGGTGTGATCCCCGCCGATATCGAATGGCTGCGCGGTTTGCGCAGGATCACCGAGAAGGCTGGTGTGGCGCTGATTGTCGATGAGATCCAGAGCGGTTTCGCCCGTACCGGCAAGATGTTCGCCTTTGAACACGCCGGCATCACCCCGGACGTGGTGGTGCTGTCCAAAGCCATCGGCGGCAGTCTGCCGCTGGCGGTGGTGGTCTATCGCGACTGGCTCGACACCTGGCAACCGGGCGCCCACGCCGGTACCTTCCGGGGCAATCAGATGGCGATGGCTGCAGGCTCTGCGGTCATGCGGTATCTGGTCGAACACAGGGTGTGCGAACACGCCGCCGCCATGGGCGAGCGTTTGAGTGAGCACCTGCGCATCCTGCAACGGGATTTCCCGCAACTGGGCGATGTTCGTGGTCGCGGTTTGATGCTTGGTGTCGAGTTGGTCGATCCGAATGGCGCCCCGGATGCGCTCGGCCATCCACCGTCGTTTGCGCGACTGGCGCCACTGGTGCAGCGCGAATGCCTCAAGCGTGGCTTGATTCTGGAACTGGGTGGCCGTCATGGCGCGGTGGTGCGTTTCCTGCCGCCGCTGGTGATCACCGCTGCCGAGATCGACCGTGTTGCCGAGATTTTCGGTCGCGCCCTGGGCGCGGCCATCGCGGCACTCTAAATTTTTCACCACGCCGAACGTTCTTTCTACATACCCGGCTGCACCCTTCGAGCAGCCCACCCTTACAACGATGGAGAATCAGCATGACGTCAGTATTCGACCGCGAGGACATCCTCTTTCAGGTCGTGGTCAACCACGAAGAGCAGTACTCGATCTGGCCGGATTACAAAGCCGTGCCAGAGGGTTGGCGCACCGTGGGCAAGAGCGGCTTGAAGAAGGAATGCCTGGCCTACATCGAGGAAGTCTGGACTGACATGCGTCCGCTGAGCCTGCGCCAGAAGATGGAAGGTCTGACAGCCGCTCAATAAGCGGCCAGGCAAAAAAAGAAACCCGCTGGACTGGATGCAGTCAGCGGGTTTTGTCATTTCCGGGATTTGATCATGTAGAGCGTTAATGCGCTGTAACTGCACTCAACCCCTTGAGCAACTCGTCGACATTGCCTTCCAGTTCAGCCACCGGGTCCGCCGCATCTGTACTCAACACCAACAGCCGACTACCCGATTCAGCAATCGCCGCTTTTACCGCCTCCGACGGCTGTCGATGGTGCAACACCAGCGCCACCTCATTGTCTTTTAGCGTCGCCGTCAGTTGCTTCAGATCTTCAGGTGCCCAGTCAGCATCAGGGCGTGGGTCCTGACCGATCAGCTCCAGGTTCAGGCTGCCGATCAGATACCCGAAGTGATCGCTCAAGCTCATCACACTCAGATTATCGGTACTGGCCAGACGCGCTTCGCTGTCGGCGCTGAGCTTGAGCAAGCGCTGTTTCAACGCCGCCAGATTCGCCTCGATCCTCGTCTTGGCGGTCGGTGCCAAACGCACCAGATCGGCGGCCATCACGTCGGCCATGCGTCCCATGTTGTTACTCGCCAGCCATGGCTGACTGTTCAAACCATCGACCTTCAACCCCGGTTGCACAGCGATGCCGGGCAGGGCGCCGTCGACCGGGCGGGCAGCATCGACTTCAACGATACGGATGTTGCTGCGGCGGGCGATCGGGTACAGCGGATCATCGGCCCACAGCGAGCGCACACCGATCACCGCATCGGCGCCGGTTGCCAGTTTGCTCAACGCCGGCGCGCCGCGCCCGGTGAAGTAGGCGGTCTGGCGACTGCCCGGCAGGTTGGCCGGTGCCGCACGTTCCAGGCTGACGTCGGTGCCTTTGAGCAGCACCTCGCCCAGGCCATAGGTGATTGGCAGCGAGGCGAGCACTCGCAGGGTTTTGGCGCTTTCGGCGGCCATCAAAGGCGTTGCGACCACGCCGCACAGGGCCATGGCCAACGTCAGGTTGCGCAATGAAAAAGCCATTTATCCAAGGTTCCCTTTCAGACTGGGGATGACACCGCGCGCGATGGCGGCGAGGGCGAAGGCGATGCCGGCGACCAGAATGATCGCGGCGCCGGACGGAATCGGCAGATCAAACACGATCGGCGCGAGAATTCCGCACAGGGTGCTGACGGTGGCAATCAATACCGAACACCCGAAAAAGCCCTTGAGCGACTGGCTGAGCAAACGCGCCGCCGCCGCCGGAATCACCAGCAGGGCGCCCACCAGAATTGCGCCGATGACTTTCACGGCCGCGACGGTGATCAGTGTCACCAGAATCACGAACAGGTAATCCAGAGTCTTTACGGCCACGCCGCGCACGGCGGCCAGTTGCGGGTTGAAACTGGCGAGCATGATGCGGTTGTACAGCGGCAGGGCCAGCGCCATGACCAGCGAACCGACGATGGCCAGCACTGCAAGATCGTTGCCGTTGACGGTCAGCACCGAACCGAACAGCACGTTCTCCAGAATGTGCACGTTGATCTTGCCCGCCAGAATCAGCAGCAGACTCGCGCCCAATGCCAGCGACACTGACAGGAACACGCCGATCAGGGTGTCGGGTGCCAGACCGGTGCGGTTGCGCAGGTAATTGAGCAGGATGCCGAACAGCAGGCAGTAACCGAACAGGCTGCCGTAAGGTCCGGTGTAGGGTTCGCCGAGCAGGATGCCGATGGCCACGCCGGTCAGCGCCGCATGGCCCACCGCCTCCGAGAAAAACGCGAAGCGCTTGACCACCACCAGCGTGCCGAGGCCACCGAGTACCGGGCCGATCAACAGACCGGCAAGCAATGCATTGACCACAAAACCATAGGCCAGCGCTTCGGGCAGGTAACCGGAGGAGGCCCAGCCCTGGACCATCAGACGAAAGGCTTCATAACTCATCAGGCAACGCTCCGTGGATGGGTCGAAAACAAACTCAGCAGGCGTTCCGGAGTCAATGCCTGTTGCGGTGTGGCGTCGAACAGCACGCGACGGTTGAGACCGGTGACGCGATCGGCCAGACGCCCGACCGCGTCCAGATCATGTTCGATCCACAGCACGGTGATGCCCGCTGCGCGCCAGTCGCCGAGCAGGCGTTCGAATACCTGGATCCCGGCTTCGTCCAGAGCCGACATGGGTTCGTCGAGCACCAGCAGTTGCGGCGCCGGGATCAGCCCTTGCGCGAGGAGCACTCGCTGACGTTCACCGCCGGACAGCGCGCCCATGCGGCGTTTGCGTTTGTCCTGCATGCCGACGCGCTCCAGTGCCGCACCGATGGCGCCGGCGTAGCGCTTGCTCAATCCGAGAAACGCCGGCCGGCGCTGGCACATGGCGGCCATGAAATCGTCGACTGTCATCGGCAAACCGCGATCGAATTCCAGCGCCTGCGGGACGTAGCCGATGGTGCCGGGCATGCCGGGCCATTGCAGGCTCAACTGCCCCTGATGCGGCATTTGCCCCAGCAACGTCTTGATCAGCGAGCTCTTGCCACCCCCGTTGGGGCCGACCAGTGCATGCACGCTGCCGGGCTGTACCTCAAAGGTTACGTTGTCGAGAATCGTGGTGCGCCCCAGCGTCAGACTGACTTCGGCAAAATCCAGCGTCGGCCCCGAAACCTGCGCGAGCAAGCTCGCTCTCACAGCGGATCTGGATGCGTCAGAAAGGGTTTGTTTTACCGTCATGCGCCGGACTCCTGAATCGCCCGAACCACGGTGTTGAGGTTGCCGGTCATTTCCTTTTCGTACTTGTCTGCCGCGTATTCACCGTAAGAAATGTGCGACAGCGGGTACAGCTTCACGCCTGACTCACGCTCAATGGTGTCGACATACGTGGATGGGAAGTCCATTTCCGAAAAAATCACTTTTACGTCCAGTTCGCGCAACTGGTCGATGGTCTTTTTCAACTGGCTCGGGCTCGGTTCAATACCGTGGGCCGGTTCAACCACCGCGGTCACTTCCAGGCCGAATTCGCGCAGCAGGTAGTCATAAGCGGCGTGAACCGTGGCGACGCGCAATTGGGCGTTGGGTGCCTGGGTCAGTTTGGCGAGCGCATCGGCACGCATCTGCCGCAGGCGTTTGCCGTAGGCGCGGGCATTTTGGGTGTAGGTCTTGGCGTTGTCCGGATCGAGTTTGCCCAGCTCGCGAGCGATGTTGTTGACCTGCGCGATAGAGGCGCTGATCGACAGGAACGTATGCGGATTCACGACTTTGCCGGCACCGCGTGCGGCGACCCCGGTGGCGGCCAGCAGCGGCACGTTTTCGTTGGCTTCGATGGTGTTGACGTTTGGCGTTTCGCTGGCCGCGATCATGCGGTCGGCGAAATCATCATGGCCGACACCGTTGAGCACGATCACATCCAGACCGCTGATGCGTTTGATGTCCTCGGCCCGGGGTTCGTAGGCGTGCGGATTGAAACCCGCAGGAATCAGCGGCACGACCTCAGCCTTGTCGCCGACGATGTTCGCCACATAGCTGTAATAAGGATGCAAGGTGATGCCGATACGCAGGCGTTTGGCCGGATCGGCGCTCGCTAGCGGGCTCAGCAGGCAGGCGCAAAGGCCCGCTAGAAACAAACGTAACAACGGACGGCGAGGCGATGAAATAGACATGGGCAAGCGGTCTTCTCTCGAATAAGGGCGAGGAATCAATGACGATGTTCGCGGGTAACCCCGGCATCGTATTGCGCGACGATCTGTTTCCACCCGGCGGCGGACAGGGCGGTGTCGGTCAGTTTCGGTGGCGCTTGCAGACCCGCATCACGATTGAGCCAGATATCCGGTGCAGCCTTGTCATCGGCGGTTACGCGCATCAGAAACGAACCGGCGACGGCGGGTGTCTGGCTATGGCCGAAGTAGGCGCTGTCCGCGAGTATTTGCCAGGCATGGCCGCCACGGCTGATCGCGCTGACGTCCTGAGCAAACGGGGCGAAACCTTCATCGGCCAGGCCTTGTGGGGACGGCAGGGTTTTCTGTTCTTCGCGCAGCAACTGGATTTCGTCCAGCGTCACGCGCAGATCGGCATAAATGCCCTGCTCGGCGGCGCTGAGGTCGCGCCGGGCATCGAACTGATGGCTGGCAACGGGCTCCGGTTCGTGGGAAACCCTGCGCCATGCCACCACGGAACCTGCTATCGCGAGGATCAGCAGGCACAGCAGCAAGACGTTGAGGGTTTCATGGCCGGCTCCAGCCGGGCGCACAACTTGGGTGGTTGGCGTACTCATGGTGCCTCGATGTCCGCTTGGTCGATTTCCACGACGTGCCCCGGACCGGCATCGAACAGTACGTAGAACTCGGTGCCGGGTTTCTTGAAGGTCAGGGTCGAGTCGCTACCGAGTTTGCCCGGCACCAGAATCGTCTCGTCGTAGCCGATCACGTCGAGGGTTACCCCCGGCGCGCCGCTGCCGTCGGAGAAACCGCCGGTGCATTTGATCTGCTCGGCATCAATGGCTTTGCACTCGCACATCGGGTTGTGCGCCAGGGCGCCGGCGCTGAAGCCGGCGCACAGTACCAGCAGCGCGGCCCTCAGTCGCAGACGGGAAGGGCGTTGAGCGGGGCTCATGGGTTGGCTCCTTGTTTGTTCAGCCAGGCAATGGTGGCGGGGGAGGCCTGGCTCAGGGGAATCGAGGCCTGATGCATGCTGCCGTCCCAGCCCTCCAGGGTGATCCACAGTTCGGCGTCAGCTTTGGTTTTTTCCGGGATCGGCAGTTGTGTGCCCATTCGGTAAGGCGTACCGAAGAAGATCACGCCGGCTGCACGCAGGCTGCGCGGCTTGCCGATGCGCAGATAGGTGGCCTTGACCTGTTCGATACAGGTCTCGCAGAGGGCCGCGCTAAAACTCTTCATATAGCCGGCCGGCCCCGTGAGGATGGGGGCTTCATTGCGAAGTTCGGCCAATCGCAGGCTCCAGGGCCCGACCTGGATATCACCGATCTCGTGCTGACCCAGGCCACTGTCGCCGCGAAACAATGAGGCATCGGCGAAGTATTTGGGCATGAAGCCCAGGGGGATCAACAACAGCAGAACATTGATGTGAAACCGCCACTTGTGCCAGAAGCGAGACAGTCGGGATGGCCGCTTGATCAAGGTTGACTTGCTCACAGGCTGGCCTGCGAAGGTTCACGGCTCATGGCCGCTTGCGCCTTGATGCGGGTTTTCTTGTCCTCGCGCTTCAGCGCGTTGGCGGTCGCCAGCGCGGTACGCTTGGTCCAGATCAGCAGGCCACTGAGCACCATCATGCTCAGTAGCAGGCCGAAGAAAAACCAGATCAGCTTGATCCAGATTCCGCCGAAGTCACCGGTGTGCAGCGGGCGCATGGATTCGGTTACGAACTCCAGCGAGGAGCGATCGGACAGTAACCGTAAAGCGGCCAGGTCACCGTTGTACGGGTTGAGCGTCGCGGTCTGGAACATCAATGGATACCAGCCGCGACCGCCGACGCTCATGTGGCTGTAGGCGTTACCCGGCAGGCTGACAAAACTGGCTTGCAGCCCCGGAATCTTCTGTTGAGCGATCTCGATGGCGTGATCCAGGCTGATATGTGGCGGCGGCGTGCCTGTTGCTGAAACGGGTACGCTTTCTCGGGACATGGCCGGGATGATCGGTTCGCTGGAGATGGAAATCTGGTTATCAAACAGAATCGCCCGGATCAGGAACCAGATGCCGGTAATGGAAATGACCGCAATGAACCAGATCGACCAGATGCCGCACAGTCGATGGAAGTCGCCCCAGAAGATGCGTGCTCCGTGGCGCACACGCAGGGTCGGACGCAGAAAACCTTTCCAGAAGCGCTTGTAGACCACCAGTCCGGTCATCAACGAGACCAGCATGGGCACGCCCAGAAACGACACCAGATACCACCCCCAACTGAAACCGTTGGTGAATGGCACCAGCCACCAGCCATGCAGGGCGCGGGTGAAAGCCTTGAAGTCGAAGGCGGGCGCAGTGCCCTGAATGACGCCGGTGTACGGGTTGACGTAGACCGTCAGTGAGCGCCCGTCGGGGTAGCTGACTTCGACATCAAGGGCAAAGTGTGATTCGTCCGGACGGCTGATGCTTTGCACCAGTGTCTGGGGCTCGGCCTTTTTGATCGCAGCCAGAATCTGGTCGTAGCTGAGCAGCGGGGCATCGTTTGAGGGCTGGCTGGCGCGCATTTGCGGGTTGGCCAGCCAGACAATCTCCTGGCTGACGACCGCCAGCGTGCCTGTGACACAGACGATCAGGACAAAAAACCAGATGGGCAATGCAAGCCAGCTATGTGCCAGGAACCACAGTTTGGAGCGGGATTTCTTCGACATGATTACGCGTCTTGATTCGGTGAAAGGTCGCGTGACTACGGGCTTCGTAGTTGGCGTCCCTGAAAGGCGCAGTCGTGGCTTTTGCCTACGCGAAAGGCCTGTATCCCTATAAGACGGATGAGCGAAGCAAATCCCGATAAACGATATGAAAGTAAATGTTTCGCAATTCTCCGGATGATCCAGAACTGCTCTTGGGGATCTCGGTAAGTAGCGCTGGCAGGTGAAGCAACCGCGCCAAACAACCCTGTGAGAGCGGGCTTACTCGTGAGGAGGCCAGACCTGCCACGCAAAAATCTAACCCTGACTGAACATCTCCATTGCCCGCTGCCTGATTTGCTCCTCTGTCAGATCCTCCTTGCGTGTGGCCAGAAACCACAAATGCCCATAGGGATCCTTCAACGTGCCGCTGCGATCACCGTAAAACTGGTCCTTGACCTCGGACACCGTCGTCGCCCCGGCGTCCAGCGCCCGTTGAAATGATTTGTCGACATCAGTCACATACAGATGCAAACCGACCGATACCGCTTTGTCGGGGCTGCTCAGTGGCCCTTGATCACACGGCGAGCCGAGCATGATTGCGCTGTCGCCGATACGCAGTTCCGCGTGGCCGATGCCGCCATCGGGCATGGCCAGGCGCATGACTTCGGTGGCACCGAAGGCTTTCTTATAGAAATCGATGGCCTCGGCGGCCTTTTGGATGCCCAGGTATGGGGTAATGCTGTGATACCCCTCCGGGATGGGTTTGACGCTCATGACGTTCTCCCTGATTTTTATTCGAAGAGATGTGGCTCCACCCCACAGGTGGAAAATTCACTATAGAACTGTCCTTGCGGCGAGGATTTTTGCCCGACGAGCAGCACCCCATATCCGTATTAGAGAAAGTGCGGCCCGGGGCCTTGTTCTCCCAGCACATCGCCCTGATTGCGCAGCGGACAAGCCTCCATCGACAGGCAGCCACAACCAATGCAGCCATTGAGTCGGTCGCGCAGCAGCGTCAGTTGGTTGATCCGCTCATCCAGTTCGCGCTGCCACTGCTGCGACAGGATCTTCCAGTCCGCCGCGGTCGGGGCACGATCATCCGGCAGGATTTTCAATGCCTCGCCAATCTCCGCCAGCGTAATGCCCAGGCGCTGTGCAACCTTGATCAGCGCTACCCGCCGTAGCACTGCGCGTGGATAACGCCGCTGATTTCCGCCATTGCGCTGGCTTTTGATCAACCCCTTGGCTTCATAAAAGTGCAGGGCGGTGACTGCAACGCCGCTGCGGGCCGCGACTTCACCCACGCTTAATGGCTTGTGTAGGTTTTCTTTGGTGATCATCTGAAACAGCTCTTGACCTTGACTTAACTAGAGGTTTTACCCTGCGATCCTTCGAGTCGCAAGATTCGTCATACAGATACGAGGGGGCTTTTCATGCAAGCATCAGCGAAAAATCGTAGCTTCACCCAGTTGATCGAATTCGAGATCGAACCTCGGCAGCAAACGGCACTGGTCTTGGCGTTGTCGGTGCAAACCGAGCGTCTGGCCCTGCGCTACGAGGGGTTTGTCAGCGCCAGTGTGCAGGCCAGCGACGATGGCCGGCGGGTGTTGAGTTTTCTGCAATGGCAGAGCCGCGAGGCCGGGGAGGCGGCATTCAGCAGTTTCGAGAATGGTGAGCAGGATTTTTGGCAGTTGATCCGCGCCCATCAAGCGAAAACCGTCACGTTCAATTCGTTCCAGGTGCTGAGCAGCATCGCCCGCAGTCATGACGATGCACTGCACTGCCATCTGGTCGGGTAGATCGAAAACCGGATCAGCCATTTGCGGGGAAATGGTCAAATTCTGATAGCCACTATCGAGAGCGTTGATTTTTGCTCGAGCGCGGCCGGGCGTAGCCTTTGTCCATCGACTCCACACTGCTTGCCAGGACGCTCCCCATGAATCGTTTACTGACCCTTTCGCTGTTGCTCGTGGTTTCCGTGCTTGCCGGATGTGCCACCCATGTCTCCCCGGAACAACGTCCCTACACCCCCGAAGAAACCCGTGAGTTGGCGATGGAGGCCCTCAATCGCAGTGGTTTGTCCTTTGACGAATATCACGCGAAAAAAGCCTTGTTGCTTGGCCAGTCACCCAAAGCATTTGGTTTCGATAAACAAGGCGAAATGAGCGCCGAGCGTGCCGTACAGCTGCATGGCCGCTCAAGCTGAAAGGCAACTGTACTGCTTGAAGTTTTACCTAACTGTCCGTGGGTTTACTGGGCTGCGTGGGATAGGGTCAACATCTGAATGACCTTGATGGATTGCCCACCATGACCCTCTCGCTTGATCTTCTGCTGGGCTTTGCCCTGTTTGCCCTTGTCACCTCGATTACGCCGGGGCCGAACAACACCATGTTGCTGGCATCGGGGGTAAATTTCGGTTTCAACCGTACTATCCCGCACATGCTCGGCATCACCTGCGGCTTCTTTGTTCTGGTGGTGGCGGTGGGTTTTGGTTTGGGCGCGGTATTTCAGAACTATCCGATTCTTTATACGGTGCTGCGCTACGTCGGTGCCGTATATCTGCTGTATCTGGCGTGGAAAATCGCGCGCTCCGGGCCTGTCGGTGACAGCGCGCAAGGCGAAGGCAAGCCGATCAGCTATCTGGGTGCTGCAGCGTTCCAGTGGGTCAATCCCAAGGCGTGGATCATGGCCATCGGTGCCATCAGTACCTACACGCCGATGCAGGGTTATTTCACCAATGTGCTGGTGATCGCCGCCGTGTTCGCCATCATCAATCTACCGAGCGTCGGCGTCTGGGCCGCGTGCGGTACGCTATTGCGCAATGTGCTGAAGGATCCGCGCTGGTTGCGTGTTTTCAACTGGGGAATGGCCACGTTGCTGTTGATTTCGCTGTACCCGTTACTTCTCGAAAGCTTTAGCTGACGCATTGCTTCAATCGCCGGCCCGATGCCTGTTAAGCTCGGCTTCAGGAGCGTTCCTACGCACTTTTAAATGAAGTTGTTCTTCTTTAACGGCATCCGATCAGGTATTGATGACGCTCTCCAACCGACGCGCAGCTCACGAGGCTGCGCTGTGCCGTTTGCAGACACGAGCCTCCTGATCCCGGAACACGCTCTGCGAGTCTTTTATGAACACACGTCCGTTGTATTTCGATTACGCCGCCACCACACCGGTGGACGAGCGTGTCATCCAGGTGATGATCGAATGTCTGGGGTTTCACGGTAACTTCGGCAACCCGGCTTCCAGCTCCCACGCGTTCGGCCAGCAGGCCCGGAAAACGGTCGAGCAGGCTCGCCGGCAAGTCGCCGAACTGGTGGGTGCGCAAGCCGGACAGATCGTCTGGACCTCCGGTGCCACCGAGTCCAATAACCTCGCCCTCAAAGGCGTGGCCCAAGCGCGCGGTGTGCCGGGCGGCCACATCATTACCAGCCAGATCGAACACAAAGCCGTCCTCGATACCGCCCGCCAATTGCAGGACGCCGGCATCGCCGTGACCTATCTTGTGCCGGACACCGACGGCCTGATCACGCCGCAGGCTGTCAGCGAAGCGATGCGCGATGACACCTTTCTGGTGTCACTGATGCTGGTCAACAACGAACTCGGCACGGTCAACGACATCCCCGCCATCGGCGAGGTCGTGCGTGGCCGCCAAGCACTGTTCCATGTCGATGCGGCTCAAGGTGCCGGAAAAGTGGCAATCGATCTGGCGCAGTGGCCGGTCGATCTGATGTCGTTTTCGGCGCACAAGCTATACGGTCCCAAAGGCATCGGCGCCCTGTATGTCGGCCCGCGGGCGCAGCAACGTTTGCAGGCGCAGATCCATGGCGGCGGCCACGAGGGAGGGCTTCGTTCCGGGACTCTGGCGACCCACCAGATTGCCGGTATGGGCGCGGCGTTTGCCTTGGCTGCAGCCTCCTTTGATGAAGAGAAGACGTCCATCGTCGCGCTGCGCGAGCGTCTGCTCGAACCACTGCTGAGCTTGCCGGGCGTCAATCTCAACGGCAGCGCGAGCCACCGTATCCCGCACACCTTGAGCCTGACCTTCGGCGAAGGCGAGTTCAACAGCGCGGCGCTGAGCCATTCGATGGCGTTTTCCGCAACCTCGGCCTGCAACTCGGCAAGCAACGCGCCGTCCCATGTGCTGTTGGCGTTGGGGCATGACGCACGTCTAGCCGAACGCACTATTCGCTTGAGCCTTGGCCGTTTTACAACGGCCGAGGATATCGACAAGGCCGTAGAATTGATCAAAACCGCCTGCGCCAGTGCTCCGGCATTCTGGGCGACAGGTCTTTAACCAGCCGACCTAACGGCTACGAATAATAACGATGAAGTGATTGGCAGGAGACATGATGAGTAACCAGACCTCGACCGAAGGATCGGTGCCCCAGCGCCTTGCGCAGACCCGCGAACTGATGCGCCGCGAAGGCATTCATGCGTTGTTGGTGCCGTCGGCCGACCCGCATTTGTCGGAATATCTGCCGGGTTACTGGCAAGGCCGGCAATGGCTTTCTGGCTTCCACGGCTCGGTCGGGACTTTGATTGTCACCGCAGATTTCGCCGGCGTCTGGGCTGACAGTCGTTACTGGGAGCAGGCGACCAAGGAACTCAAGGGTAGCGGTATCGAACTGGTCAAGTTGCAACCGGGTCAGCCGAGTCCGTTGGACTGGCTGGCCGAGCAGACGCCGCAAGGTAGTGTGGTTGCCGTCGATGGTGCAGTAATGGCTGTGGCTTCGGCGCGCACCTTGAGCTGTAAACTTGAAGCACGCGGCGCTCGACTGCGTACCGATATCGATTTGCTGAAGGAAGTCTGGAGCGATCGGCCGAGTCTGCCGAATGCCCCGATCTATCAGCATCTGCCGCCACAGGCGACTGTCAGCCGTGTCGACAAGCTGGGCAAACTTCGCGAAACCATGCAGGAGCGCGGAGCAGACTGGCATTTCATCGCCACCCTCGACGACATTGCATGGTTGTTTAATCTGCGTGGCGGCGATGTTTCGTTCAACCCGGTGTTTGTTTCCTTCGCGTTGATCAATCAACAGCAAGCCACGCTGTTCGTGGCCTTGAGCAAGGTTGATGCAGGTTTGCGCGCAGTGCTCGAAAAAGATGGCGTGACGCTGCGCGATTACAGCGAAGTGGCTGACGCCTTGCGCGCTGTGCCGAATGGCGCCAGCCTGCTGGTGGATCCGGCGCGAGTCACCAGCGGTCTGCTGGATAACCTCGACAGCGGCGTGAAACTGGTCGAAGGCTTGAACCCGACCACGCTGGCCAAATCGCAAAAAAGCGAAGCCGATGCTCAGCACATTCGCAAAGCAATGGAGCAGGATGGCGCAGCGTTGTGCGAATTTTTCGCCTGGCTGGAGTCGGCCTGGGGCCGAGAACGCATCACCGAATTGACCATCGACGAGAAACTCACCGCTGCCCGTGAACGTCGTCCTGATTATGTTTCGCTGAGTTTCAACACCATTGCTGCGTTCAATGCCAATGGCGCGATGCCGCATTATCACGCCACCGAAGAAGAACACGCGGTGATCGAGGGCGATGGTCTGCTGCTGATCGACTCCGGTGGTCAGTACCTGGGCGGCACGACCGATATCACAAGGATGGTGCCGGTCGGTACGCCGACTGAAGAACAGAAACGCGATTGCACGCGCGTTTTGAAAGGCGTGATTGCACTGTCGCGAGCGCAGTTTCCGAAAGGCATTCTGTCGCCGCTGCTTGATGCCATCGCTCGTGCGCCAATCTGGGCTGAGAGCGTGGATTACGGTCATGGTACCGGTCACGGCGTAGGCTATTTCCTAAACGTTCACGAGGGCCCGCAAGTCATTGCCTATCAAGCGGCGCCGGCACCGCAGACGGCGATGCAGCCAGGGATGATCACGTCCATCGAGCCTGGCACTTATCGTCCGGGTCGTTGGGGCGTGCGTATCGAGAACCTGGCGATGAACCGTGAGGCGGGCAGCAGTGAATTCGGCGAATTCCTCAAGTTTGAAACCTTGACGCTGTGCCCGATCGACACTCGGTGCCTGGAGCCTGCGTTGCTGACGCAGGAAGAGAAACAGTGGTTCAACACCTATCATGCCCAAGTGCGTGAGCGTCTGAGCCCGTTGCTCGATGGTGCGGCGCTGGAATGGCTGAACACTCGCACTATCGCTATCTGATCGACCGCAACTCAGGCGCTGATACCAGCGCCTGAGTCACAGCTTCCTCTAGGGTTGGCGCAGCACTTCTTCGACAAAGTCGAGGCGATCCTGGCCAAAGAACATCTGATTGCCAATAAACATGCTCGGCGCGCCGAAAACTCCGCGCTTAACCGCTGTTTCCGTATTTTCCTTAAGAACGGCTTTGACGGTTTCGTCGTTGGTCAGCGCCAGTACTTCTTGTGGATCGAAACCGTGTTCGCTCAACACCGCTGCGACAGTTGCTGGTTCATCCAGGCTGCGGCCTTCTACCCAAAGTGCGCAAAACAGGCAATCAATTAAGGCCTGGAAACGATTTGGCTGACGCAGTTGAACACCTGTCACGGCGCGCATCAGTGTCAGCGTATTGATGGGGAAGTGTGGGTTGAACCTCAGGGCGACACCATAGCGTTTGGCATAGCGATCCAGATCCTGAAACATATAGCGACCTTTTGCCGGAATCATTGCCGGGGAGTCGTTACCGGTGGCTTTGAATACGCCGCCCAGCAGCATAGGGGTGTAGATCAGCTCACTGTTGGTCGCGGCGCATATCTTCGGCAACTGGGTATAGGCGAGGTAAGTGGCAGGGCTGCCGAGGTCAAAATAGAACTCCACGGTTTTGCTCATCATCGCTGAACGCTCTTTATTGTTATGGAGGGGGATTACCAGCGCTCGTTCCAAGGGCGCAGGTCCAGCTCAAACGTCCACGCATCCCGTGGCTGACTGTGCAGATACCAATAGTTTTCGGCAATGTGTTCGGGGTTGAGAATACCGTCCTGATCCTTGGAGGCGTACTTCTCGGGAAAGCTGTTGCGGATGAAATCGGTATCGATGGCGCCATCGACCACTACATGCGTGACGTGAATGTTCATCGGCCCCAATTCACGCGCCATGCTCTGTGCCAGAGCGCGGATACCGTGTTTGGCACCCGCGAACGCGGCGAAACCCGACGCCCCGCGAAGTCCGGCGGTCGCGCCCGTGAAGAGAATGCTGCCACGTTGACGGGTAACCATGCGTTTGGCCACTTCGCGAGCATTGAGGAAACCTGAAAAACAGGCCATTTCCCAGATCTTGAAGTACTTGCGAGCGGTTTCCTCGAGGATGCTGCACGGCACGTTCGCGCCGATGTTGAATACGAAGGCTTCAATCGGACCGACGCGAGTTTCGATGTCTTCGATCAGTGCAATGACGTCTTCCTCCTTGCGCGCGTCGCAGCCGAAGCCGTGGGCTTCGCCACCCTCGGCCCGAATGGCCTCCACCAACGGCTGCAATTTATCGGCGTTGCGCCGCGTGACGCAGGCGATGAGTCCTTCCCTGGCAAAGCGCTTTGCAATCGCGCCGCCCGTCGCATCGCCAGCGCCGACAACCAATACGACCTTCTTGTTATTCATGGGTAGCCCCTTTATTAAACGATCGTTAAGTGAACGAACGTTATGCTAGGATCCAGGCAACGTCAAGGCAGCCAGTTCGAGAGCAAACATATGCGTTACTCCGCCAGTCACAAACTGCAAACCCGGGAAAAACTATTGCAGAGCAGTGCGCTGTCAGCCAAGCGATCCGGGTTTTCCACGGTTGGCGTCGATGGCTTGATGAAAGCCATTGGCTTGAGTGGTGCGGCGTTTTACAGCCACTTCTCGTCCAAGGATGCGTTGTTCTCTGCCATCGTCGAGCGAGAGTTGGGTCAGAGCCTTGAGCGACTGGGCGGGCAGGGCACGCAGGATCGTGAGCGACTGGAACGCTGTCTCAAGCACTATTTGAGTATGGCCCACGTTGAACAGCCAGAATCCGGCTGTGCCTTGCCTGCGTTAGGGGCGGAAATCGCACGTTCGGATATTCAGGTGCGTGAACAGGCAGAGTTGTGGATATGTCAGCTTCAAGAGCGTTGGGCGCAGATACTTGAGAGCGACAGTCTGGCATGGTCGGTCCTGTCGCAGTGTGTGGGGGCGCTGGTGGTGGCGCGTATGCTGGCCACGCCGGACATTCAGCGAGCGGTGCTCAAGTCCAGTCACAACGAGATTGGACGCCAGATCGCTACACGGCCGTGATCTATTTACAGATGACGATCATGCTGCGACTTGTGTAGCCAGCGGGGTTGAGGCCAAACGGATAGTCGCCTGGCTCTTCCACGGCATCCCCCGATTTGGCGATAACCCTGTAGCCTTTCGGAGCGCAGGAAGTAGCTGCGCTGGTATAGCAACGATCCCAAGAGGACGAGAGTCCCGAACAGTTGATGTGCAGTCCTTTCTTGCCGTGCTTTACCGAAGTTTTCGACGTTGCCGCGCAGCCAGTGACTGCGAGTACGGCTACCAGTATCAAAATTCGCTTCATTACTGTCCTTATAGCTAGCAGCCACGAGTCTCTCGCTCGGGTCTGCCTGTATTCGCTCGCACTCTAAGCGTTTCGATATCCCTATCCGAAAAAATCCATATCTGGCACTGAGTTAAGGGGTTAAACATGGCCTAAATGAACGCCAATTGCCAGACCTTCGTCAAATCCTGTTTCAATCTGCCGCAATGACAGGCTTGGCCGCGCTACCCATAGTCATGGTTGCGCCGACGGAAGCCAGGATAATGCACAGGATCGCCAGCCATTGTGACAGTGTGAGGTATTCCTGCAGGAACAGCAGTCCCGACAACGCTCCGAACGCGGGTTCGATGCTCATTAATGTACCGAAGGTGCGTGCAGGCATACGCGTGAGTGCGACCATTTCCAGCGTGTAGGGAAGGGCGGTGGACAGGATGGCAACGCCAATGGCAATCGGGATCAGCGATGGCGTCAGTAGAGCTGCTCCGGCATGCACGATACCTATGGGGGCCACAAACAGGGCTGCGATCATCACGCCTAACGCAGCGGTTGTAACACCGTTGTCGGCACCGGCCTTCTGACCGAACAGGATGTAAAGCGCCCAGCAGACGCCGGCACCTAAAGCATACCCGGCGCCGACCCCATCGATGCCTGCGGTTGTTGCCCCTGTGGGTATCAACAGCAGCAGTCCGGTTGCTGCCAGGCCGATCCATAGAAAATCGATGGCGCGACGGGATGCATATATGGCTACAGCCAGCGGACCGGTGAATTCGAGAGCAACGGCGATTCCCAGCGGAACTGTGCGCAAAGACATATAGAAGAGGAAGTTCATGCCGCCCAATGCCATGCCGTAGACGATCACTGTGCGCAACGACTTGGTGGTTAGCTTCGCTCGCCATGGGCGTAGCAATAACAACATGATCACGCTCGCGAAGAGCAAGCGCAGGGTGGTTGTTCCTTGGGCGCCAACCACCGGAAACATGCTTTTGGCCAGAGAGGCCCCGGACTGGATCGATGCCATGGCTATCAAAAGCAGGCCAACCGGGAACAGCATGGAGGCAAGAGAGCGGGGTTGGTCGTTCATCGTGCGGCATCGTCCAAAGTGAGAGCGGGGGTATTGTTTTAGGTGTTGGGCAATATACTGCGCATTCACTGTCGCTTCGTCTATATATAAGCGGCTCTTTCCGTCAACCTATAGAAAAGCGAAATTAATGGTTGACGGCGAATTCCAGACGTCTATAATGCGCCCCACTTCCGGCGCAGTCGAAACGGAAAACTCCTTGAGATTCAACGAGTTATGAGGTTTTCGGCAGCAAGCTGCTTCGGTTCATCGAAGCCAGAAAGAAGTTGAAAAAGAGGTGTTGACAGCAGCGTGTAACGCTGTAGAATTCGCCTCCCGCTGACGAGAGATCGAAGGCGCAAGTGGTTGAAGTTGTTGAAGAATTCTTCGAA